>JADGQU010000329.1 GCA_017881545.1 Gemmatimonadaceae bacterium | reverse complement strand
TCGATCGGGTTGTGGCTCGCGGTGATCGCGAGCCCGCCGGCGGCGTGATGATGCTCCACCGCGAGCTGTACAGTCGGGGTCGGAACCATTCCTATGTCTAGCACGTCGCAGCCGACCGATTGGAGCGCCGCATGCACTACCGGCTGGAACATGGGACCTGATACCCTGCTGTCACGGCCAACGACGATGAGCGCTTTCCCGTTGGTGCGCGCGCGCGCCCACGCGCCGAAGCCCGCGGCAAATTTCGCCATTATCTCGGGCGTCAACGCCTCTCCAACGCGACCACGCACGCCGGAGACGCCTACCATCAAACCCTCATAAGCCATTCGTGCTCAGTCCTCTCGTTTTCCTTTTGACACAGCTCAGTAGAGGGTAATTTACTCGCCACGAGCCGGCCGGACGACGGAAAATGCCCGGTGGATTGGTTAACTTTTGACGTATCACCCATTCCTCTCCTTCCAGTGTGAAAAGCGCATGACCCGCATCTTTGACGATGACATGAAAGCCGCATTCGGCACTCGCGCGATTCACGCGGGACAGCGACCCGATTTGCTCTCGGGCGCGATCATGACGCCGATCTACACCACATCCACCTACGTTCAGGAAGGCCTCGGCCAGAACAAGGGCTATGAGTACGCCCGTGGGAAGAATCCAACGCGCGAAGCGCTGGAACGGAATGTCGCCGCGCTCGAGGGCGGCACCCACGGCTTTGCGTTCAGCAGCGGAATGGGCGCAACCGATTCTATCATGAAGCTTTTCAAGTCCGGTGACCACATCGTCGCTGGCGAGAGCAGCTACGGCGGCACGTTCAGGCTGTTCGACAAGATCCTGCGCAAGTTCGGCTTGTGCTTCTCCTACGTGGACAGCCGCGATCCGCAGAATGTCGAGGATGCGTGCAACGAGCATACAGCCGCGATCATGATGGAGACGCCGACCAATCCGATGATGCGGATCACCGACCTCGCGGCCGTCGGTCAAATTGCAAAGCGCAAGAATGCTCTCTTCATCGTCGACAACACCTTTGCTTCACCTTACTTCCAGCGACCATTCGAACACGGCGCCGACATCGTCTACCACTCAACCACGAAATATCTGAACGGGCACAGCGACATGGTCGGCGGAATCGCGGTGGTGCGCGACGACGACCTCGCCGAGCGGATGCAGTTCATCCTGAATACTGCTGGTGCGGTTCCCGGTCCTTTCGACGCGTGGCTGGTGCTGCGGGGAACGAAGACGTTGCACCTGCGGATGCCCCGCCACGACGAGAACGGCCGCAAGATCGCCGCCTGGCTCGCGGAAAAGCTCGGGAACGAGAACGTGATTTATCCCGGCCTTCCCTCGCATCCACAGCACGAGCTGGCCAAGCGACAGATGACCGGGTTCGGCGGAATGATATCGGTGCTTACCGGGAGCAAGGAGAAGGCGGCCAAGGTCCTCAGCAAGGTGCGCGTCTTTTCGCTCGCCGAGTCACTCGGCGGCGTCGAGAGCCTGATCAGCCATCCTGCCTCAATGACCCACGCATCGGTTCCCCCCGAGCGGCGCGCGGCACTGGGATTGACGGATGATCTGCTTCGACTCTCCTGCGGAGTCGAAGACATCGGGGATCTTCTCACCGACCTGGAGCAAGCGTTCGCATGAAAGTTCTGATCGTGGGCGGGGGCGGGAGGGAGCATGCCCTCGCGTGGAAGCTGCGTCGTGATGATCCCAACCTCGAACTGATTGCCGCTCCCGGAAATCCGGGGATCGCCTCGTTCGCGCGGTGCGTGCCGATGGATCTCGACAAGTTGAAGGATGTGGCTCAACTCGCCGAGGAGGAGCTGGTAGATCTGACGATCGTCGGGCCCGAGACTCCGTTGGAAGCCGGGATCGTGAACCTCTTTCGCACGCGTGGTCTCCCCATTTTTGGTCCGACGCGCGAGGCTGCGCGAATCGAGACCTCGAAAAGATTCGCGAAGGAGCTGATGGTCCGCGCCGGGATTCCGACGGCGCGCGCGGTCCAGCACAGCGACGCGAAAGAAGCGAAAGCTGCGCTCGCCGACTTCGGCTCGCCGGTCGTAATAAAAGCTTCGGGACTTGCCGGAGGAAAGGGCGTGATCGTGGCGCAAAGCGTCGTCGAAGCAGAACGCGCCATCGACGCGATGCTGGGCGACCGCATCTTCGGCGCGGCGGGGCGCGAGATACTGATCGAAGAGTTCATGGAAGGCGAGGAGGTTTCGCTCTTCGCCATCACGGATGGACAGCAGGCTCTCCCGTTGTTGGCGGCGCAGGATCACAAGCGACTGCACGAGGGCGATTTCGGGCCCAACACCGGCGGAATGGGCGCCTATGCTCCCACCTCGCTCGCGACGCCAGAGCTCGTAGCGCGCTCGATGTCGGAGATCGTCAGGCCGGCGCTGGCCGCGCTCCGAGATGCGGGATCCACCTTCACGGGACTCCTGTACGCCGGATTGATGAGCACACGCGACGGACCCAAGGTCGTGGAATTCAATTGCCGGTTCGGCGATCCGGAGACGCAGGCTCTCATGCCGCTCATGGATTCGTCGCTGCTCGAATTGATCGCGGCGGTCGCGGGCGGCGGCTCACTCAGCCGCACGAAGGTCCCGGATTGGAAGCCTCTTTCGTCCGTGACGACTGTAGTCGCCGCAGCTGGCTATCCGAACGAGCCCCGGACCGGCGACACCATACAACTTCCACCGCCGGAAGAGGGAGTCGAGATCTTCCACGCGGGAACCGCGCTGAATCCATGGACGAACGAGCTCGTCACCGCTGGCGGCCGCGTGCTCTCCGTGACCGCTGTCGCGCCGACTCTCATCGAGGCCGCGGAGCTCTCGCGATCGCACGCCGAGCAGGTGTCGTTCAAGGGGAAGCAGCTGCGACGCGATATCGGATGGCGTGAGGTGACGCGCGGTGCCCGAACTACCTGAGACCGAGACGATCGCGCGGGATCTCGACGGCGCGATCCGCGGGCGGAAGATCAAGAAAGTTTCCGTGCGCAAAGCCGATGTGCTGCGCGAAGTGAGCGCGCGCTCGATCGCGAAGCGGTTGCGCGACGCGACCATCCTCCGCAGCTGGCGCCGGGCGAAGCTCGTCGTGATCGATCTCGACACTGGTGACCGGATCGTGGTGCAGCCGCGGTTCACGGGCGCGCTCCTCATCGATGACGGCACTTTCACGGGGGCCGAGCTCGACTATTCGACGCTGCGGCTCGACCTCGACGACGGCAGAGCTCTGCACTACGCCGACGTCCGGCGCCTCGGAACGGTTGCGCTGATGGATGCGGATCGTTTCGAAGAGTACTCGGGCAAACTCGGCATCGAGCCACTTGACCGCGCATTTACGGCCGGACATCTATCGGCAGTTCTTCGGGCTACGAGTAAGCCCGTGAAAAAGGTATTAATGGACCAGCGAAAAATCGCAGGCATCGGCAACATCTACGCAAACGAAGCGCTCTGGCGAGCGCGCATCGACCCATCGCGGTCGGGCGCGACGGTGACGTTCGAGCAGGCGGAACTGCTGCGGGATTCTATCGTCGCCGTTCTGGGTGAGGCGATCGAGGCCCGCGGCACCAGCTTCCGCGACTACCGCGACGCGCGCGGAAAGCGCGGCTCGTTCGTGGAAAAGCTCCAAGCCTATGGTCGCGGCGGGCTCCCCTGCCGTCGATGCGGGGCGAAGCTGGTGGCGACGCACGCCGTCGACGGCCGCGCCACGACGATGTGCGTAAAGTGTCAGCACTAGCATGA
>JADGQU010000328.1 GCA_017881545.1 Gemmatimonadaceae bacterium | reverse complement strand
TCCGTCGGCGCCGAACGGTTCCTGCGCGAGATCGGCATCGCCGCGAAGCTATCCCATCCTCACATCCTTCCGCTCATCGACTCGGGCGAGTCCGATGGATCGCTCTACTACGTCTCGCCCTATATCCCCGGTGGATCTCTGCGCGATCGGCTCAATCGCGAGAAGACGCTGCCTATCGACGACGCGCTGCGAATCGCGCACGAAGTTGGTGCCGCGCTCGACTACGCACACCGCAACGGCTTCGTGCACCGCGACGTGAAACCGGAGAACATCCTGTTCGCGGACGACCACGCGCTCCTTGCCGACTTCGGTATCGCCCACGTCGCCACCTCGAGCCCCGAGGAGCCGCTCACCCTGGGTGGACTCGCGCTCGGCACCCCGGAGTACATGAGCCCCGAGCAGGCGTCGGGTGAAACCGAGATCGGAGTTCCGGGCGATGTCTACGGCCTCGCCTGCGTTTTCTACGAGATGCTCGCCGGCCAGCCGCCCTTCAAAGGAGCGACGCCCCGCGCCACGATGGCAAAGCAAGTCACCGAGAAACCCCGACCCATAAGGACGCTGCGTCCGGATGCACCCGCCGGTTTCGAGCGAGTGCTCGAGCGGGCGCTCGCAAAAAATCCGGCGCACCGGTACTCGGCCATCGTTCAGTTTTGTGATGCTCTCACGCACGCGCGGTCGGAGCCGAACAGAGCTTTCGCGGCGACTGTGCGCACCATCGCCGTCCTCCCCTTCGTCAACTCGAGCCCCGATCCGGACAACGAGTACCTGAGCGACGGAATCACCGACGAGCTGATCAACGCTCTCGCGAAGGTGGAAGGCCTGCGCGTTGCTTCGCGCACTTCGGTGTTCGCGCTCAAGGGGAAGGCGCAGGACGTTCGCGCAATCGGCGCGCTGCTCGAGGCGTCCGAAGTCCTCGAGGGATCGGTGCGCCGCTCGGGGGACAACCTTCGCATCACTGTGCAGCTCACGTCGACGGACGACGGGCGCCTGATGTGGTCCGAGCGGTATGACCGGCGCCTGCTAGATGTCTTTGCCATTCAGGATGAGATCGCCCGCACCATCGTCACGACGCTTCGCTCGACTTCGTTCGCGGACATCGCGCCGACTCCGGCGAATCGGCACACCGAGAATGTGATTGCCTACGGGCTGTACCTTCGCGGCCGCTACGCCTGGAACAAGCGCACATCCGAAGGAGTCTACGAAGGCATCAAGTACTTCGAGCAGGCGATCGCTCTCGACCCGACGTACGCGCTGGCGTACACGGGGCTCGCGGACTCGTACTCGCTCCACATCGACTACCGGAACGTCGCGGTGCACGAGGGCCACCAGAAGGCAAAGATGTACGCCCGGAAAGCGATCGAGCTGGATGACACGCTCGCCGAGGCGCACGCGTCGCTCGCGTGGAGCTCCTTCATCTACGATTGGAGCTGGGACGGCGCGGCGAAGGAATTCCGCCGGGCGATCGAGCTGGATCCCCACTACGCCCCTGCGCACCAGTGGTACGCCTTCATGCTCGCATCGCAGGGGAAGTTCGACGAGGCGTTGCTCGAAGCTCACACTGCACAGGAGAACGATCCGTCGTCGGTGTCGGTGCGACGCAGTCTGGGTTACGCCTATTTCTACGCCCGGAAATACGAGCAGGCGCACTATCACCTCGATCGCGCGATCGCAATGAACCCGACGCAGGAGGAAAGTTTCCGGATTCAGGGGTTGGTACTCACGTTCCAGAAAGATTACGCCGCCGCCGAGCGAGTGCTGCGCGAGGCTCTGGCGCTGGCGCCCGAGTGCGGATCATCCACCAAGGCAATACTCGCGTTCTGCCTCGCGGCCAACGGCGATGCGTCCTATGCGAGACTGATCGCGGCGGAGCTCGAAGAACGGTTGAAGAGCGAGTACGTGTCTCCCGTCGAAGAGGCGATCGTCTACATGGCCCTCGGCGACAAGGAGAGGGCGCTCGATTGGACGGAGCGGGCGATAGAAGAGCGGCGCGGGTGGGTCGCCTACCTGCGCGTTCATCCGATCATGGATTCGCTCCGCGGGGAGCCGCGATTCGACGCGCTCGTGCAAAGGATGAAATTCGACGCGCCTGCTGCTTGATCTACCGGGCGCTCGCGGAGAGCTAGAGGATGTACCGCCTCAGATCTTCGTCGTCCGCGATCGTCTTGAGACGGCTCTGCACCAGTGCCTGATCGACGCGCACCATTTTCGCGCCGCTTTCCGGAAGTCCGAACAGCACGTCCTCCAGCAGCGTCGTCATCACAGTGTGAAGACGCCGCGCGCCGATGTTCTCCATCCGGTCGTTCACGTGCGCGGCGATCTTCGCAATCTCGGCGATCCCGTCCGTGGTAAAGTCGAGCTTCGCGCCCTCCGCTTCGACCAGCGCCGAGTACTGCTTGGTGAGCGCGTTCTCAGGCTCGGTCATGATGCGCACGAAATCCGCTTCAGTCAGAGAGTTGAGCTCGACCCGAATTGGAAACCTTCCCTGCAGCTCCGGAATCAGATCGCTCGGCTTCGCGACGTGAAACGCGCCAGCGGCGATGAAGAGGACATGGTCAGTCTTCACCATCCCGTGCTTGGTCTGCACGTTGGAGCCTTCGACGATCGGAAGGAGATCCCGCTGCACTCCTTCGCGTGAGACATCGGGCCCGCCAACGTTCGCGCCCCGCTGCCCGGCGATTTTATCGATCTCGTCGAGGAAGATGATCCCCATCGTCTGCACTCTGTCGAGCGCGTCGGACGTGACGTCCTCCTTGTTGATCAACTTCTCGAGCTCTTCGCTGAGCAGGATGCGGCGCGCCTCGGAGACTTTTACGGTTCTCTTCTTTTTGCGCTTGGGCAGCATGTCCTGGAGCATGTCGGAAAGATTGTCCATGCCTTCCGGTGCCCCCTGCGGAACCATCATGTCGAACATCACCGGCGTCTGCTGCGTGACCTCGATCTCGATCTCGCGCTCGTCGAGCTGTCCATCGACCAGGAGCTGCTTGAGCTTTTCTCGCGTTCTCTTGTGGCGAACCTCGGTAGCGTCGGTCTCGCTCGAGACAGATCCGCCCGGCGAGACGACGAAGAGGTGAGTACCACCCGCTGCCGCCGAGGGCGTGTGCGCGGGCTGCTTGATGTCGGGTGGCGTCGGCAACAGAAGATCGAGCAGCCGCTCCTCGACCTTTTGCTTCGCGACCTCGTTTACCTCGGTCTCGCGCTCGCCACGCACCATGTTGATCGCGCTCTCGACCAGGTCGCGCACCATCGATTCGACATCCCGGCCGACGTAGCCGACTTCCGTGAATTTCGACGCCTCGACTTTTACGAACGGTGCGCCGACCAGACGCGCGAGTCTGCGCGCTATCTCCGTCTTGCCGACGCCCGTCGGCCCCACGAGGATGATGTTGTTGGGCGAGATCTCATCGCGGATGGAGTCCGGCGTCCGCTGCCGGCGCCAGCGGTTCCTGAGGGCGATCGCGACCGCCTTTTTTGCGTCGGCCTGACCGACGATGTAGCGATCGAGCTCTTCGACGATCTGCCTCGGCGTGAGATCCGCCAAGCGCTCCAGCGCCTGCTGCGTGCGCGGCGATGACATCAGCCGGGCTCGAGGACGGTGATGTTAGCGTTGGTATAGATGCAGATCTCGGCGGCGATCTCGAGTCCTTTGCGCACAATGTCGCGCGCGGGAAGATTCGTGTTCTGAAGGAGCGCGCGAGCCGACGCCAGCGCGTAGGAGCCGCCCGACCCGATCGCGAGAATGCCATCATCGGGC
>JADGQU010000327.1 GCA_017881545.1 Gemmatimonadaceae bacterium | reverse complement strand
CGACTCTGGATGATCTCGCTGCTGATCGTGGTGTTGGTGGTGTTCTCTCTCGTCCAGACGAAAATCGTCCATTACTCGTCGCTTGCATACTTTCCCATCACCTTTCTCGCGGCGCAGGCGCTCACCGATGTTGAAAAGACGTGGTGGCCGCGCTACTGGAGTATCGCTGCCCGCGGGATCGGGCTCGCCTGGGCCGGTGTGTTTCTGGCGCTACCCGTCGTCGGGCTCATGATCGCGCACAACCAGCTGGACCTGGCGCGCGTGGTGCGCGACCCACTGGTTCGCGCGACACTGGCCGTTCGGGTGGGGTGGTCTCCCCTGGATCTCGTCGTCGGCGGAGCGTATTTCGTTGCGATCTCGTTGGCGCTCGCCACACTTTGGGGGCGGCGGAAAGATACAAAGCGATTCGCCGCCATCTTGTTCGTTGGGACGGCGATCATAGTCCCGCTGGCGCTCGCGAGAATTGCGCCCAAGGTCGAGCGATATACGCAAGCGACTCCGATCGCGTTCTACGAGTCTCTCCGCGGGTGCCAGTGTTATGTCGCCCCACTCGGCTTCAAGAGCTACGCCCACCTGTTCTACGCGCGGGTACCACCCGAGCACTCGGCACGGGCAGCTCGAGTCGCACCCGACCATTTCGAGGAATGGCTGCTATCCGGCCCGATTGACAGGCCAGCGTACTTCGTCACCAAGATCGATAAGGCGGATCGCTGGCGCGGCCGGCGCGGACTTCAAGTCTTCTCCGACCGAAATGGCTTTGTCTTTTTCCGACGCGAGCCCGCCGTGTACACTTTGATGCCCAATGCAGTTATCCCGCCGCGATAGCGCGAGCGTTGCCGCCGTTATTTTCGACGTCGATGGAACGCTCTATCGCCAGTCTGCTCTGCGGCGCGCGATGCTGTTCCGTCTTGTGCGCGCGCACGTACTCCATCCCCGTGATGCGGTTGCGACATTCCGGATTCTGTGGTCATACCGCGGTGCGCACGAACAGCTGCGGCGTGATCAGCTCCGAGGCAATGGGCTCCGCGCTGACGGCTCGACTGGACCAGCCGCGATGCTTGAAGAACGACAACTGATGCTCACGGCAGGTCGCGCGGGATATCCGGTGGCCGCGGTCAGGCGCACAATCGAAAAATGGATAGAACGATCTCCTTTGGATCTGATGTTGGCGACGCGTTGGCCTGGCGTAGTGGAATATCTGAGAGAACTCCGTGGTTCCGGGATCCTTATCGGTGCATGGTCCGATTATCCGGCGACCGCTAAACTGACCGCGATGGGTCTCTCGGCTCTTTTCGATGTGGTGGTGTGCGCGCAGGACTCTGATGTCGGGAGACTCAAACCCGATCCGACGGGACTTCAAATAGTGCTCGCACGTCTCGATATGCCAGCGGAACACGCAGTGTATGTCGGTGACCGGCCCGACCTCGACGCTGGCGCGGCCAGTGCCGCCGGAGTGCGCTGTTACATCATCGGTCGCGCGGGAGCACGCGGCTCCGGGTGGACTGGCGTGCGCGACTACACGGAGCTGAGGCGCCTTCTCGCCAACGATGCCGCATAGCCAGTCGACAATCCGCGGTCTTTTTGAGATCGCGCGCGTGGATCATTGGTTCAAGAACGTGTTCGTGCTACCCGGCGTTGTCGTTGCCCTGGGCTTTGCTCCCCTGGCTGCCAACGCCTCGGTCGTCGAAACCTTTCTCATACGGCTCGTCCTCGGGCTCGTTGCCGTTTGCCTTGTCGCATCGAGCAATTACGTCCTCAATGAGGTCATGGACGCTCCGTTCGATCGGCATCATCCCGAGAAGTCTCGGCGTGCGGTACCGTCAGGGCGGGTCAATATTCGGCTGGCGTACCTCGAGTGGGCGGTTCTCGCGGTAGTCGGAATTGGTCTGGGCGCGTTACTCTCATTCGGGCTCGGCGCGTCGCTCGCCGCACTCTGGGCGATGGGCTGCGTCTACAACGTTCCTCCGATCCGCAGCAAAGATGTTCCGTACGTGGATGTCCTCTCCGAAGCAGTGAACAATCCGCTGAGGATGCTTGTGGGCTGGTACATCGTGAGCCCGGGCGGGCTCGCGCCCGTTTCGCTGCTCGTGAGCTACTGGATGGTTGGCTGCTACTTCATGGCCATCAAGCGCCTCGCCGAGTACCGCCACATTGGTGATCGTAGCCGGGCGATAGCGTACCGCCGCTCGTTTGCGGAGATCACAGAGCAAAGCCTGCTCATCTCGATCGTGTTTTACGCGTCCGCGGCGATGCTCTTTTTCGGTGCCTTCGCAATGCGCTATCGCATCGAGCTCATCGTGTCGTTCCCGTTGATAGCTCTCGTGATGGCGATCTACCTCGCCGTCGGATTTCGTCCGGACAGCGCCGCGCAGCGGCCGGAGGGACTGTATCGGGAACCGGTGCTCATGGCCGCGGTCGTGGCGTGCACGGTTCTGGTGGCGATACTGTTATTCGTGGATCTTCCCAGCGTGAGTCGTGTGTTCGTGCCCACGCTGCCCAAGGCACCCAATGCTTCTGTTCGGCCGGCGATCTCACGCAACGTGTTACCGTGAGCGCCCTCCAGGCGAATAGCTGGTGAGATAGAGATCCAGAGAGCCGAAGGTAAGGCCCGATTTCAGCTGGAGCATCATGTGCGTGCTGTCGTCGGCGAGCCACACTTCCGCGTGTCCGTTCTTTGAGAAGATCCCGGGTGTCGTAATCTGCGGTTGCACGACGATCGCGTTGAATGTCCCGGCTGGAACTGTCACCTTTTCTCGCCTGAGTACGTGGATGATGATGGGATTTCCTTCGGGCTGGAAATAGCGATCGAAGTGGTAGGTGTGACCAACCTCCAGCGGAACGGTCCGCAGGAAATACAGAAATGAAGCGTCGTCGAGCGGCTCGTGTACCGACGGGACCTCAGGCTGATTGAGGCGCGCATAGGTGGCCCGCTCGGGGTAGATCTGATAGTCCCTGTCCGCGTGATAGCCCCCTTCGCGTATGTGTTGCACAAAGCGGAGGGAGGATAACGTAGTGGTATCGATCCAGCTGACCGTGCTATCGCGGACTTTGAAGAAGAGCGTTCCGCCCGAGATCGTGAAGATGGCGCGCCACGCGATGTGTCCGCGTACGGTGTCGATCCCTGCGAGCAGCATCGCCCCATGTCCTACATGCAAGAACCCAAACGTTACGCTGTATGTGAGACGTTCCCCGGCCGCGAAGGCTCCCGTATTGAGTGCGATCGCTCTTTCGCTGGGCGCGGCCGTGACGGGAGACTGTGCGGGCAATGCGACGGCTGCAGCAATGCCCGGAAGCAATGACACCAGGGTACGGAATACGAGTACCAATCGAAGACGCATTCTGATTATGCGGTTCCTAGCGCATCACGGGGAGGACCACGTGTGACGCGCGATCAGCCGAGTGGAATACGCGCTGCGTCGTGCTATGAAAATCCGCGTCCTTCGCCTGGAAGATGTTCATGAACGTGCCCGGGTTCCGGTCGATCATCGGGAACCAGGTGCTCTGGACCTGCACCATGATGCGGTGGCCCGCGCGGAACGTGTGGAACGCATCGTTGAGCGTGAACTTCACCGGCGTCGCGGCGCGTGGAACGAACGGCTTGGGGGCGGACATACTCTCACGGAACTTCCCGCGCAGCACGTCGCCGCGCACCAGCATTTCGTAGCCCCCCAACGGCCGCGCCCAGCTCCCCGGGCCCGACGGCGTGCGCCTGCCCGATGACTTGAGGGTGTCGGGGAAGACATCGATCAGCT
>JADGQU010000326.1 GCA_017881545.1 Gemmatimonadaceae bacterium | reverse complement strand
GTACACCGCGAAAACGAGGAGGAACGCCCCATAGGGCGCCGCCATCAACGAGCCCGATCGTTGTTCAGCGCGCATTCGTGATGTTCCTGGCCTCGCGGGCGGCTTTGTTCAATGCATCCTTAACCGAAGTGGTCTGGTAGATCGCGGACTCCTCGTACGCCTCCGACAGCAGATCGAAAATCTCCACCACGTCAGGATCGATATCCAGGTCGCGCGAACGCTCGACGTACTTCGCATACGTCGAAAGCGTGGGCCACCGCGTGAGCGACGCCGTAAATCGTGAATCGGATGCGAGACCGCGCCTGTAAGGAAGCTGGCTCGCCTCCTCGATCAACAGCTTGTCAGCGGCGGGCGACGTGAGGTAGGCGACGAAGCGCGCGGCGGCGTCGGGATACCGAGTCGTCGAAAAAACCGCAATGCTTCGCAGGTCGGCGAACGCGAATTCGTTGGCGGGATCCGTTCCGTCCGCTGCGGGCACCGGTGTGACGTCGTAGTGCAATCCCGGAATCTTGATGTCGGTGAGCTCCTTCACGAACCAGGGGCCTATGATCTTCATCGCGACAGTTCCATCAGCGAACGGATCGCGCCCCAGCGCAAAATTCGATTTGGGCAGCACGCCCTCGGCGAACCCGCGCCTGAGAACGTCGAGCGCTGCGACCGCTGCCGGATTGTCGAAGATGATTTTTCCATTGTCGACCAACGTTCTGCCGCCGGAGCTCGCGAGATACAGTGGATAGAAATCGTAGAAGCGCTCGTACCAGCTTGTCTTGAGCGTCGCCCACATCGCCCAGCGATCGAGCCGGCCATCGCCGTCGGTGTCGCGGGCGAGCTTGTGCCACGCCTGCACCAGCTCGCTTTGCGTGCGCGGCGGCTCGACGCCGGCCGACTTGAACAGGTCGACGTTGTACATCAGCATCATTGGATTCGTCTTCCACGGGAACGCGTAGATCCCACCGTCCGGCAGGCGAAGAGGCGCGAGCATCGCCGAGTTCGTGCGTTCCCTCAGCCGCGCCGATGTCGCAACGCGATCGTCGAGTCGCACCACACCGCCGGCTCGGACCAGCCGCGCCAGCAGCGCCGACGAGACGTTCGAGCTGACATCCGGCGTCGCCTTGGCGACGATCGCAGCCAGCAGAACTTCCTCGGAGGAGCGGCCGGCGGGCAGCGGCTGCACGCGTACCTGCACATCGGGGTTCTCCGCGTTCCATCGCGCCGTGAGCTGCATGGCGACTCGTGTTTCAGTGGGATTTGCAGCGGGCCAATAGGTCAGCGTGATCGGCGCCGCAGCTCCGCCCTGCGTGATCTCCACGCCCGACGGACCTCGGCGAAGCACGATACGCTTCCCGCCGGGACCCACGTATTCCCGCTGATCCGGAACACTGCCCAGAGACTCGGACCGGGCGCCAACCGGAGTATAGTGCAGGTACTCCGCCGCCTCCGGGTTGCTCGTGACGCTCTGCAACGCCAGCAGCGCCTCGATTGTCGACTCAGCTCCCGAGTTGCGATTCACCTTGCCCTGCGACGGACCGTCGATCCCATCGAAGGTCCGGCCGTTCCGGGCGTCGTACATGCTGACGCCCGCGGTATTGGCGCCGAGGAGCCAGCTTGCCGCGAGTCCGGCGAACACGGCGTAACGCCGCTCGCCTGTCGCTTCCGCCAAGGCCAGGTATCCCTCGACGATCGGGCTGACCCCGTACGCGATCTGCGGATACCATGTCGCCGTCCCGTTGGGCGCGACCGACGATGGAATTCCCCCGGCGAGCAGGAATCTCGCCCATAACCCGTCCGCCTCCTTTCTGGCCGAAGCGACGAACTCCGGATGCCTGAGGGCGCTGCCGGTCAACGCGAGCGCCTCCGGGGATCGGGCGCCCCAGGCGTGCCAGGGGGCATCTTTGCCATCGACGTGCGCGCCCCACGGTGCGGTGGTGCTGCTGCCTTCCGCGTGCGCCGCCAGCAACTGGGCCGTCCGCGTCGCCAACGGGCCGATGGTCTCGGTTTGCACCGAGAGCAGGCCGAGCAACGCTTCGGCGGTGGCCGTGGTGGATCCGCCAATCAGCCGTCCTGCGTCGATCTCGCGCGCCATTCGCGAGACGGCCCGATCAAATACCGGGCGCACGGTCTTCAACACCGTCGAGTCGCGCGGGCCAAGCACTCGCACCGCCTCGCCGAGCGCCCAGATGCTGCGCGCAGCCCAGTACGACATGCTCTTCCGGCTGCTCGGCGCGTCGCGATTGATGCGGCCGGCCGAGTCGATGAAATTCACGAACTCACCGTCGCCCTGCTCCATTGCAGTGACGAAGCCCAAAAGTTGAACGGCCTCGTTGCGGGCACTTGTGTCTCCCGTCGCTTCGTATTCGCGGAGATAGACGACCGCGGCCCGTGCGGCATCGTCGAGGCTGGCGATTCCCTCGAATCCGTCGCGCGCTGGCGAGGCAGTCGGACGATAATCAGGTGCCTCAGCATAGAGCGAGACCACACGCACGGGCTGGCCTCGCACGACGGCGTTGAGGCCAAGGTGCTCGAGATGGTCCAATCGAATGGCCGTGGGCGCCGGGCCGCGCGGCGCGGCGGGGGTTTCTCTGCCGCGACCACACGCCGTGCTCAGCAAGATCAAACAAAGACTTGCCGAGCGCGCGATCAAAGCGGAACTCCGCCCGTCTTTTTCTTTATTGCGTCCGCGAGCGAGGAAATCAGCTCGCGCTTATTCACACTTGCGCCCGCCACTGAAACATCGGCGGCCCCATAGTAGACCACGAAATCGTCGCCGCGCTCGACGAGACCCTGCGGGAAAACGACGCGCACGCCGGTTTTGAAATTCGCCATGTCCACCTGCGGGATCGCGTTGAGCGTGATCTCGTACGGCGCCTCAGGCGTGAGCGCCGGAGTGTCGGACACATAGAGAACTTTCTCCGGATTCTTCAGGTCGAGCACGCACCAACCCATCGAATAGACGTTTCCCTCCTCGATCGAGGTCGCGCCGTGAAAGGGCAGCAGCCACCCGATCTCCGTGCGCAGCGGCGGCGCACCGGCGCCGACCCGGGAGCTCCGCCAGGTATTTGGCTGTGGTCCAACCAGCGGGACACCATCTGCCGGCCACTTCTTTTCGAGCTTCGGCACTCTTATTAGCACCATGCGTGGCATCGGACGATGTAGGATCACGTACTGGCCGTCGATCTTCTCCGGAAAAATCACGCAGTTCTTGTTTTCGCCGTCGATGCGCGGGCCGTGCCGCTTATATCGCGCCGGAGAAAGCAGATCGTCGGTGGTGATCAGGCACACGCGTGGACCGTCGCGCGAGTATCCGGTATAGGTAATGGCGTAGCGTTTTTCGGCCTCGAGGTACGTGATGCGCGCATCCTCGACGCCCCAGTGCTCGTACGGTGCGTCGCGCGCAACCGCCGGGCGATCCCATATCTCGTCGATTCGCCTGCCGTCCGCCGACAGCGCAAGGCCGAGGCACGATCTCCGCAAAGCCTTCTCGAATACCCGGACGAGGAGGACGACTCTGTCGCTCGCGCGGTCCACTGTCGCGCCGGGGTTGAACGCTCCGCTGGCGCGAACGAATGAAATATCCTTCGGACGAACCAGCGGGTTGCTATCGAGACGCACGAGCGGCGCGATCATGACGACCTCTGCGCTACCCATTTCGAATTCATGACGGCCTCTGCGCTACCCATTTCGCATAAAGACGGCCGAAGTGCTCCGCCGGTGCCTTGTAGTATTCGTCGGCGCTGACATCGAGCACACCGGGCACCGCGGA
>JADGQU010000064.1 GCA_017881545.1 Gemmatimonadaceae bacterium | reverse complement strand
GCGAAGATGAGATCCTGCGCATCTTCCTCGAGGTTGGCGACATCCACCACGTACACCGTGCGATCCTCAAAGCTCCCGAACGGAAGGTCGCTCACGGCACCCGAATCGGTGACGAGCCCCGCGCAGCGCGTGGAGATGTTCGACAGCCGGTTTCGCATCTTGCGGATCGTCGCCACGTGGTGCGTGCGCCAGCTCTCTCCGTCCTTCTGTTCCATGCCGCGCAGAACGTCACGGAACCATGCGTCGAGGTCGGCGAACGACTGCACCATGTGCTTCTTGCTGAGAATAGGGTCGGAAAACTCCTTGTCGACGACGTTCTGAACGATGAAATCGATCAGCGCATCGGCCTTCGCATCGATGTCGTCCCGGTTGAGGAGAACTTCCGCGAACTGAAGGACCTCGCGGAGGCCCCAGGTAAGCGGGGTGACATTGTCGAGCAGGGCCTCGTTGTTCCGGAACGTGTTGAGCGCCAGACCCTTTGCCGTGTAGGGCGCGAAGTATTCGACACTCGGGAACGGCTTCGGCTCGACGTCGAGCTTCTCGTAGAGTGCTTCGTCCGACTTTTCGATCTTTCCCGGCTGATCCAGGTAGCAGAGGTCGGGACCCTTCACGTTGAAGCACACCGCGGCAATCGACCCTTTCTCCTCCGGGAAATGCCGGAACAGTGAAGCCAGTAGCCACTCAACTGCGCTCGTCTTGGTCGCGAGCCCCGATACGCCGGTGATATTGAGGTGCGCTGCCTCGGGTCCGAGCAGAAAATCCGCGTCGAGATAGATCACGGCATCCGTTCCGCCGGCGCGATATACACCGACGGGAATTCCGGTGTTCGCTCCCTCGCGCAGATAGCCGTCCATACGAAGCGCGACCTGCACGTCGGCTTCTTCGGCGAGAAAGACCTGCCCCATCGGTACGGGTTGTAGCGGCTCCTCGGGGATTTGCCTCAGTACGGCAGCGGTGTAGAGCCGAATCTCCGCTCTCTCGGTAGCTGCGTAGCCCGCCATAGTCGGCAAGCCGTCGTGCCCGAGCACGTCGTGCATCGGCGTCTGGAGATCGGTGTAGCTGAATCCTTCGACGATGATTCCGTAGATGTGCGGGATCTGCCCGTCAATCGGATTCGCCCCATCTACTCTCACAATCGTCCCGATTCCGACCGGCGAATCGATCGCCGTCCAGAAATGGAATTCGTGCGGAGTGTTCGGCTTCCGCTCCGTCGCGACGACGCGGCCCAGTGCTTCGGTCATGAGATAGCTCTCAGAAATTCTTCGCAGTCGCGAATACCATAAGACATCTTGTCCCAACGCCCGTCTGGCAGTGCCAGCGGGGATGTTTCGGCGAGCACCCAGCGCGAGATTTCGTCCGCGCGCTCGGTGGGATTGTCGCACTGCGACATCTCGACGCGAACCAACCCCCACAACACATCATGGCCCTCCGGATCACGGAGGCGCAGATACCAGCTCATCACCGCGCTCCGCGATCTCGGCGAGACCAGGAACACCGACGATCTCTCGCCCTTGCCGAGTCCGGCAACTGTCTTGAGGGCTTCGCCTTCGACGTAGAGGGTGCGGTGGCTCTTGATCACGCCGATCGCGGTGCTTGACGTCGCCACCTGCTCGCTGCGGCTGATGCCACCATCGATGAAAAGTGGCGGTCCACCGAAAGCGCACCAGGCTTGAGCGAGCTCGTCCTCGAGTGCGTCACGCTGGCGATCCACCGCGCGAATTGCGCGCTCGAGCAACATCGTTGGATGCTCACTCGGATATTCGCCGCTCGCGTCGGCAGTCGACGTGTCCACAACATCAAACTGACCGTACTTCCGCTGAGACCCCGCGCCCAACGCTTCGGCCAGAGGAGGCAGATATCTGAGCGGCAGATAGAGCTTTTGCTCAACCTTTGGCGGTTTGAGGCCCCAGGTCACGAGCCGCCGATTCACGCGAACCCGCACCGCCGCCGAGGTCGTACCGAGGACGAGCGGGGCGTTCAGGTGGCGTCCGATCAGCCGAACTTTCTGCGCGCCATCGAGGAATGCGCCGAACCCGGAGACCATCCCGCGCGTGACGTCCGGCACCTTGATCGCCCGGAGCGTGCTCCCCTCGACTATCTGCGCGGATCGAAGCTGTGGCTGGTCGGCTCTCGAGCTCAAGTCGATCTCGGAGCTTCCCTCGACCGCGCTCGCGCCCGGCAACCAATCCATCAGCAATCGAATAGCTGCCCGGCTCGCCGAGTCCGGACTGGAGCTGCTCACCAGCATCCTTCGCTACTCCAACCCGATGTCCCAGGCCTGCTCGAGATCCTTTTTCGAGTACGCCCGGAATGAGGTTAGGGTATGCGTCGACTTGATCCCGGGAACCACCGTCACTTCCCCGGTCACGATCCGGGCGATCGCTTCGTGCTCGGCCACTTCGATCATCGCCACTAGGTCCCACTCTCCCGAAACGGAGTAGACCTGCGAGACGCCATCGATTCCAGCGAGCTTCGTCGCGCACTTGGCGATTAGCTGCGGCTCGGCTTTTATCAAAACGATGGCGGTAATCATGGGCGCTCCGATGCTGCTATCTTTGGTGAGCGGCGACGCCGCGGGTGGGAAGACATATAACGATACCGGCGGGGCGGAAACTACGCCACGTGCGACACATAGAGGACGAGGATGTCGGAACTGCAGGAAGTTGAAGAGCGCGCCACCGGACAGGCTGGGCGCGGCCAGAGTCTCGTCTACACGCTTCCGCACACCACGGAGTCGATTGGGGAATTTCTGACTCCCGCTCTTGCCCGCATCGATCTCTCCGCGGGCGGCACGCAAGTCGTAGTGGTTACTCGCGATGCCGAAACGGCTCTCGCGATTTCCGAGGCGGTTCTCCGTTTTTCGGGACCAGCCGGGATCGAGACCGTGCCCATCACGAGTGCCGCGCGCGCCGGTCGAATCTTCAAAACCCGCCCCGTGCTTGCCGTGCCGGGAACACCGACGGAGCTCCTCGAGCTGGTACGCGCCTCACTCCTCAAGCTCGACACTGTGCGCACCATTGCTCTTGCCTGGGTGGATGACATTCTCGAGGAAGGTACTGACACCGTTACCGCTCTCGAGGGAATCCTTGGCGAGCTCAGCGATGCCGCACGAATCGTCGTCGCCCGCAAGCTGACGCCTGCGGTGGAGAATCTGGTCGAGCGCTACGCCCGCCGTTCCCGTCGGGTGGGGCCGGCGGACATGGAAGCGCCGCAGGTACCCGCGGATTACGAGATGCCTATCATCAAGTACGTCACCGTCGCGGCCAGTGCACGGGCCAGCACACTGCGACGACTACTCGACGACCTCGATCCTCCATCGGCGGTGATCGTGGCGCGCGACGCAGCCCCCGCTATTGAAGCAACCCGCATCCTGAGAACCCTTGGCTACCACGACGACGACAAGTCGATCACCGTGACTCGGGGAGATATCGGAAGCACCGCGGCGCACACTGTGATTTTCTATCAGCCGCCGGTCACCCCGGCGGAGCTGCACCGAATCTCCCAGGCGAAGCCGGTTCAGGTCATCGTCGTGGCGGCGCCGGGTGAAGTTCCCTGGCTCAGGGAGCTCGCGGCCGGAAGACTCGCCCCGCACAATCTTTACGGACCCGAGCGCCGCGCCAACAATCGCGAGGAAGCCGTGCGCCAGGAGCTGCGCGCGGTTCTCACACGCGGAGTTCCCACCCGCGAGGTCATCGCGCTCGAGCCGCTCCTCGAGGAGTTTGACGGCACCGAGCTCGCTGCCGCCGCTCTTTATGTATTGGAGCGCGAGAGGGCACAGCGACGCCAGGCCGATGCGCATCAGGCCACGGCGGCGAAGCCAAGGCCCGCTGATGGTACGCGAGCCGGCGGCGGCGCTGGCACTGATGGAATGACCCGTCTCTTCATGACGATCGGCACCCGCGACGGCGTGAAGGTCGGAGATCTCATGGGCATGATCGCCGGCGAAGGCGGGATTCCCGGAGATCGCGTTGGGAAGATCGATTTGCGTGAGAGCCACGCGCTCGTGGAAGTGGCGGAAGGCGATGCGGCCGGCGTGATCGCCCGGGTGAACGGCGCGATGGTCAAAGGACGTCGCGTGGTCGTCCGTGGCGAACGGGACAAGGAGGACCGCGAGCGTTCCGCTGGAGCGAGGGAGCGTCCGGACCGGGGCGGGCGAAGCGATGGACCGCGAGGCGAGCGGCCGCGGAGTGATCGGCCGCGGAGTGATCGGCCACGGAGCGGTGGACCGCCCCGTCGGCCAGGTGGATCCGATCGACCAACTCGCGGGAGCTCGCCGCGTAGAGATCGCGATCGCTCGTGAGTGGGCCGAGCGGACCATTCCACCAGGCCGGTGGATGGATCGAAGTGATTGCCGGAGTGATGTTTAGCGGCAAGAGCGAGGAGCTCATCCGTCGCGTCCGGCGCTCCATAATCGCGCGAAAGCGGGTTCAGGTCTTCAAGTCGCACCTGGACGCGAGGTACGCCGGGATCTACTCGATCTCGAGTCACGACGGCCGCACGGTTCAGGCGATTCCAGCCGATTCGGCAGCACAGATCGGGATGCAACTCGACCCGCTCGCAAATGTCGTTGCCATCGACGAGGCGCAATTCCTCGATGACGGGATCGTTCCCCTCGTCACATCGCTGGCCGCCAGAGGTCGCCGGGTGATCGTCGCCGGAACCGATACGGACTTCCGTGGCGAGCCGTTCGGTGCGATGCCGGACCTAATGGCTATTGCAGAGGTTGTGGACAAGCTGCACGCGATTTGCGTACTCTGCGGAGGCCCCGCCAGCCGCAATCAACGGCTGATCGGGGGCCGGCCCGCACCTTATAACTCGCCGCAGATCATGGTCGGCGGCACCGAGTCGTACGAAGCGCGCTGCAGAATGTGCCACACGGTACCAGCGGGCGACGCAGCCCAGGTCCCGCTCCTTTAGCCCCTCCGGGGAGCAGGTCCAGCTCCAACAGCAGTTTATTAGTGACAGGTGCGGCAGAACTTCCTATCTTGGCGAAGTTCGGCGGCCTGGAAGTCCACCTCAATCCCTTGGCAGATGATCCTCATCGGACTTACAGGAAACATTGCGAGCGGAAAATCAGAGGTAGCGAAGATGCTGGCCGATCGCGGCGCCACCATCATCGATGCCGATGAGCTCGCGCGCGAAGCCGTACGTCCGGAGACCCAGGCGCTCAGGGACATCGTGAAGCGCTGGGGCAAGGACATCGTCAAGCAGGACGGAAGCCTCGACCGGGGCGCGCTTCGCCGGATCGTGTTCGCCGATCGTGACGAGCTCAACGCGCTGAACAGAATCGTCCACCCGGGTGTCACCCGCATGCAGGACCGCGAGGTCGCCCGCGCCAAGGAGCGTGGCGATCCTATCGTAGTCTGTGTGATCCCTCTCCTCTTCGAGCGGAATCTCGTCGATGAATTCGACGCGATCGTGCTTGTCGATGCTCCCCGCCCCGTGCGGCTGGAGCGTCTGGTCACTACTCGCGGCCTGGAAGAGACCGAGGCGATGAACATGATCGCCGCGCAAATGCCCGCCGAGCTCAAGCGCGCGCGAGCGGATTTCTGTATAGACAACAACGGGTCACGTGATGAACTCGAGCGCGATGTCGACGCGCTATGGAGCTCCCTTCAGCGAACTGCGGTCGACAAAGTGAGCGATATCCGCAACATCCTGAAAGATCTCCGCGCCACGGGAAGAAATACCCGCGCCGTGGGAAGCGATGTCCGCGCGATGGGAAGCGATGTAGGCGCCATGGAGAGCCAGGTCACCGTTTCTTGACTCTCTTTTAGAGCGCCAATAGACTTCGCCCCTGAAGTCCGGCACGCATCCTCTAGCGGAGCACCAGTGGCGAACATCCCGAACGATCTCCAGTACACTGAAGAGCACGAGTACGTCCGCAAGGGCAAGGACGGCAACGCGGAGATCGGCATCACCGACTACGCCCAGGGCGAGCTTGGTGACGTTGTCTACATCGAGCTGCCTAAAGTCGGGACAAAATTCAGCAAGCACGACGTCTTCGGGACGATCGAAGCGGTGAAGGCGGTGTCGGAGCTGTTCGCGCCGATCGCGGGCGAAGTCGTGGCCATCAACGACCGGCTCGACAAGGAGCCAGCGCTGGTGAATACCGATCCCTACGGCGCCGGCTGGATGATCAAGTTGAAGCCCAGCAACGCTGCGGAGATCGATGGCCTGATGAAGTCCGACGCCTACACAAAGCACATCGCGCACTAAGTCCGCCTGTGGGGCGGTTGCAGCGCATCTCAGGCCGTTCCGACTTCTGCCTCTACGTACGCGTCGGTCGGCGGGCACGAGCAAATGAGATTCCTGTCCCCGTAGGCGCTTTCCACTCGCGCCACAAAGGGCCAGAACTTGAAGTCCACGCTCCACGGCGCCGGGAACGCGGCGCGCTCCCTCGTATACGGATGCGTCCAGGTCGTTGCCGTCACACGTCCGACTGGGTGCGGCGAGTTCTTGAGAAGGTTGTCCTGCCTGTCGGCCTCCCCGGCCTCGATCTCCCTGATCTCCTCACGAATCGAGATCATCGCATCGCAGAATCTGTCGAGCTCCTCCTTCGGCTCACTCTCCGTCGGCTCGATCATCAGCGTTCCAGGCACCGGGAACGAGACAGTCGGCGCGTGGAATCCATAGTCCATCAACCGCTTCGCGATGTCCTCGACGTCTATGCCGCTCGTCGCCTTCACCACCCGCGTGTCGACGATGCACTCGTGCGCGACAGTTCCGTGTGTGCCTTTGTACAGCACCGGAAAATGCGGCTCGAGGCGCTTCGCGATGTAGTTCGCGTTGAGGATCGCGATCTTCGTCGCGTATGCCAGTCCATCGCCGCCCATCAGCTTGATGTAGGCGTGCGATATCGGGAGAATGCTCGCGCTGCCCCACGGCGCCGCCGACACAGCTCCGACTTCATGCCTTCCATCGAGCCTGACCACGGGATGACCCGGCAGGAATGGAACTAAGTGTTTCGCTACACCAATCGGTCCCATGCCCGGCCCACCGCCGCCGTGCGGAATGCAGAACGTCTTGTGGAGATTGAGGTGGCAAACGTCGGCGCCGATGTCCGCCGGCCGGCACAGGCCGACCATCGCGTTCATGTTCGCTCCATCCATGTACACCTGCCCACCGTACTTGTGGACGATGTCGCAGATCTCGACGATCGATTCCTCAAACACGCCGTGCGTCGACGGATACGTGACCATCAACGCTGCCAGGTGCAGCCCGTGCTCTTCCGCCTTCGCCTTCAGGTCGGCGATATCGATGTTCCCACGCTCGTCGGTCTTCACGACCACGACCTGCATGCCGGCCATCACCGCGCTCGCCGGGTTCGTTCCGTGCGCCGACTGGGGAATGAGGCACACGTTGCGGTGCGCCTCGTTGCGCGACGAATGATACGCGTCGATCACCAGCAGTCCCGCGAATTCTCCCTGCGAGCCGGCGTTCGGCTGGAGTGAGACCGCCGCGAATCCTGTGATCTCCGACAGAGCGCTCTCCAATTCGTCGAACAGCTGTCGATAGCCATCGGTCTGGTCCAGCGGCGCAAAAGGATGAATCTTGGCGAAGCCAGGCCAGGTGATTGGCATCATCTCCGCCGTCGCGTTCAGCTTCATCGTGCAGGAGCCGAGCGGAATCATGGAGTGAACGAGCGAGAGATCGCGCGACTGGAGCTTGTTCATGTAGCGGAGCATCTCGGTCTCCGCATGGTGCTTGTTGAACACCGGATGCGTGAGGAACGGTGTCGTCCGGTTGAAGCGCTCGTCGTAGCGGGCGTCGGCTCCCGAGGCGAGATCCTCGACCCCGAAGTCGGGGTCCGCTCCGCCGTTGAACGCCGCCAGGAGATTGGTGATGTCGTCGTTGCCGACTGTCTCGTCGAGAGCGACGACGACGCTTCTGTCGTCCATCACGCGCAGATTGATGCGGCGGTTGCGGGCCTCTTCAATGATCGAATGAACGTTCCGCTTGCCCGGCGCGACGCGGATCGTGTCAAAATAGTCGTCGTGCACGATTGTGTAGCCAAGCTTGCGCAGTCCCTCGCTGAGCGCTGTAGCAAATCCGTGAACCCGTCGCGCAATGCGGACGAGACCCTGCGGCCCGTGATAAACAGCGTACATGCCGGCGACCACGGCCAGCAGCACCTGAGCGGTGCAGACGTTGCTCGTCGCCTTCTCGCGGCGGATGTGCTGCTCTCTCGTCTGGAGCGCCATGCGGAGCGCCGGCTTCCCGTCCGCATCGCGCGACACGCCGATGATGCGTCCCGGGATGTGCCGCTTGAACTCGTCCTTGGTCGCAAAGTACGCCGCGTGCGGACCGCCGTACCCGAGCGGAACTCCGAAGCGCTGGGTGTTGCCAACGACGACGTCGGCGCCCCACTCGCCCGGTGGCGTGAGCAGCACCAGGCTCAGGAGATCGGCCGCGACAGTGATCAGCGCGTCGGCCGCGTGCACCTGCTCGACGGTCTTCGTGTAGTCGATGACCCCGCCATCCGTGGCCGGATACTGCACGAGAACGCCGAACACATCGGGCGTGATCTTGAAATCGGCATGGCTCGCGACGCGCACCTCGATCCCGCGCACGCCGGCGCGCGTCTTCACCACGTCGATCGTTTGCGGATGGCACTCGGATGCGACGAGAAATACTTCCTTGCCCGGCTTGCCCTTGAGCCCGTAACTCATCGTCATCGCTTCAGCCGCGGCCGTCGCCTCATCCAGCAGCGATGCGTTCGCGATCTCGAGGGCGGTGAGGTCGATTATCATCGTCTGAAAGGTGAGCAGCGCCTCGAGACGCCCCTGCGCGATCTCGGCCTGATACGGCGTGTAGGCCGTGTACCAGCCGGGGTTCTCGATGATGTTTCGCTGAATGACGGGCGGCGTGACGCAGTCCGAGTATCCCATCCCGATGAACGTGCGGAAGACCTGGTTCTTCGCGGCCAGGGATCGGAAATAAGTCAGGACCTCGAGCTCGGTCATTCCCGTCGGCAGAGCCAGGCCATCACGCAGCCGGATGTTCTTGGGAATGGTCGCGTCTATCAGCGCATCGAGCGAGGGAAATCCGAGAATCTTGACCATCTCGGCCACATCTCGCTCGTCGGGTCCTACATGTCGGGGTACGAAGGATTCTGCGGGAGGAATCGCGGCTTCAACGTGCTTGATTGTGGTGCTCATAGGAGTGACAATTTAACACCCTATGCACCCCCGGCGAAGTTACAGCCGCTGGCGCCTTCTCATCGCGGCGCCCCGCTCGGGCGCCGAGAACATGGCGCGAGACACAGCGTTGCAGGCGCGAGCGGCGCGAACCGGCGAAACGGTGTTCAGCATCTATTCGTGGAGCAATCCCACGCTCTCATTCGGGCGGAATCAGCCCGCCTCGGGTCTCTACGACCTCGGGAAGATTCGCGACGCCGGCATCGATGTCGTGCGCAGGCCGACCGGGGGCCGCGCCATCCTCCATCACCGCGAAGTCACGTACAGCGTCACCGCGCCGGTGAAGGACGCCGAACCCCTGCGCGAGACCTATTCGCGCATCAACCGGATTCTCCAGACGGGACTGAGCCGGCTCGGCGTTTCCGTAGAGCCGGCTCCTTCGTCCGGGCGAGCAGTCGCGCCGAGCGTACGGCCGTGCTTCGAGACGCCGGCCGAGGGAGAGCTGGTGGCGCACGGAAGCAAGCTCGTCGGCAGCGC
>JADGQU010000325.1 GCA_017881545.1 Gemmatimonadaceae bacterium | reverse complement strand
AGTTTCGTGCGCTCAAACGAGCGGACCCTGTTCTCGAACACTTCCTGGGGGGTCCGCGCTACCGGAACCTGGTTCAGCTGAAGGCTGGACTGGGCGGCGAGATCGGAGGCCGCCTCGAGACTGAATGCGCCGGTGGCCGATTTGTCGCCCTTCACCACGAAGTTCGCCACGACGTCGTGCGCGCTGCTCGTGTTTCCGACGACGATTATGTAGTCCCGGGCACCAGAGCCCGCAGGCAGATCGATGCCGTTCGGTATGTCGGTCGGATTCAGCACCCTCACTTCGCCGACAGTCATGGAGCTGATGTCACTCGGCTTCTTAACAACGCCGGTGCCGCCGTCCCCGCCGCCACCACCGCACGCGACAGCCAGGACCATAACCGCGGGGACAAATCTCTTTTTCACGCAAACTCCTGGGGCAGGGATTGGAGGCAATTCTGCATTAATACCCGCGCGGCCGGGAAAAGGGCCCCGATCGCAGTCCAACAATCTAAGGCTAAAACCACTTCCGAACGTGACAGAGTGTGGCGCTTGGCAGGCATTGGGGCGTGAGCGACACCATTTGCTTGCTCAACGTCTGTGCTGTACATAGACTGAACCATGGCGACTGACGAGAAGCCTCCCGAAAACTTCCGCTCACGCGAGCAGCAGGCCACCCTCGGTCTCCTCCGCACCGCCGACGCAGTGAAGCGCAGCCTCGCCCAGGTCATCGAACCTCACGGCATCACCCCGCAGCAGTACAATGTTCTCCGCATTCTTCGTGGCGCCGGTCCCGACGGACTCCCGACACTTTCGATCGGCGAGCGGATGATCGAGCAGACTCCGGGTGTGACGCGCCTGGTCGACCGCCTCGAGCGAAAAGGGTTGGTAGCGCGAACCCCGTGTCCCAAGGACCGCCGCCGCGTATTCTGCACAATGACGAACAAGGGCCTCGATCTCTTGAAAGAGCTTGACGATCCGATCAACCGCTGGGACGCGCGGGCCGTGTCCGTTCTTCCGGCCTCAGATCTCGACCTGCTTGTTGACCTGCTCGACCGCGTCCGGGCGTCGAACTACTAGGAGCTATTAGAAGGACACTCTTGACGAGACTTACCCCGCTCGCAAAGTTCACCGATTATTGACTAGTCAATAGACCGGACCACGTACCTCAGCGAGGACAAATCATGTTCCGCAATATCATCCGCACCAATGACGACAAGGTTCTGACGCTGCTGCGGCTCGCCCTCGCCATTGTCGTCTTCCCTCACGGCGCGCAGAAGGTACTTGGCTGGTTCGGCGGTTTTGGCTTCGCGGGAACGTACGGGTTTCTGACCCAACAAATGCACATCCCCGCACCGCTGGCGCTCCTCGTTTTTGCTGCCGAGTTCCTCGCTCCGATCGGACTCGTTCTCGGTTTCCTCGGAAGGGTCGCCGCGTTCGGGATCGCCGTCGATTTCATCGTCGCGCTGTTCCTTGTCCACCTTCCAAACGGCTTCTTCATGAACTGGAGCGGGCAACAGAAGGGCGAAGGAATCGAGTTCTTCTTCCTGGCGATCGGCATTGCGGTCGCGATCATGATTGGCGGAAGCGGAGCCTTTTCAATCGATCGGATCATCTCCAAAGATCAACTGCAACCGAACACGAGGTCAGCTTGAGCAGTTGTCGTTGAAGATAAAGAGGCGCCAGAATCAGCGGATGGTCCCGATTCTCCGCCCCGCCTCTTCGACGGCCTTATAGAGCTGATCGAACGACTCGGTCACGAACAGGACGTCCTGGAAGTGGTCGATCTCGAACGGCTGGTCGAAAACAGCGTCCAGTGAGAAAGGCCGGCGGTCGCACTTGGGGCCGAGGGCGTTGGCGGCGTCGCCGTGAGACGAGATGAGGCCGCTGCCGTAGACCTTGATCTGTCCGTCCTCGCGGATGAGGCCGAACTCCACCGTGAACCAGAACAGGCGCGCCATTCGCGTGATGTCTTCATCGTTCTCGGCGGCCGCGGCAACCTGACCATAGTGCTGTAGGAAATCCGCGAAGACCGGATCAGCGTGGAGCGGCACGTGGCCGAAGACGTCGTGAAAGATGTCCGGCTCGGGCAGGTAGTCGAGCTGCTCGCGCGTCCTTATGGTCACCGTCGTCGGGAATCTCCGCAGCGACAGGCACTGAAAGAAAGCCTTGGCCGGTATGAAGCCGGAGACCGGCACGGCCTCCCACCCGGTGGGCGGTGCGAGCCGTCGATTCACTTCGGCGAGGTCGGGAACGGTCTCGCGCTTGAGCCCGATGATGTCGGCGCCCTTCAGAAAGATCTTGCTGCCATTCTGCCGCAGCTGGTTCATCCGACGCTCGTAGAGGATCCCCCAGACTTCGTGGTCGTCAGGCGTGTACGACTTCCAGTCCTGCGTGATGAAGACCGATGGGTTTTCTACGAGATCGTGGAGCGCGGCGGTTGTTTGCGGCAATGTCAACTCCTGGCTGCGAGAGGAGAACCCACCCTCAAAGCTAATTGCCGGTCTTGGGGGCTGAAAGCTTGGCGCCCCCGGAGCGCTTGCGCAGCGGCAGAATGAGCGTGAAGACAGAGCCGACGCCAATGGTGCTCGTCGCTGTCACGTCTCCGCCCATCGCGCGCGCCAGGTCGCGGCTGATAGGCAGACCAAGCCCGGTGCCTCCGCCCGGAACCCCGCCCGGTACTCGCAGCTGCACGAACGGCTCGAATATCTGCTCCATCTTATCCGCCGGAATGCCCGATCCGGTGTCGCAAACGCGCACGAGCAAGACCTCGTCCTCCACTCTCCAATCCAGCTCGACGGCTCCACTTGCCGCCGTGAACTTCACAGCGTTGGCGAGAAGATTCACGAGGATTTGCTGCACTTTTTCGCGATCGGCGAACACGCTGAGCGATTCGTCACCACTCCTGTGTGTATAGCTGACGCCTTTCTTCGCGAACTGGGGCGCAACCAGCGCTTCGGCGCCGCGGAGGGTTTCTTCGATCGGGATTTCCGCCATGGCGAGCTCGATCGGCCCTCCTTCGAGCTTGGCGAAATCGAGAATCATGTTCACCAGAGTCAGCAGGTGCTCCTGCGCCTGGTGAATCCGCCCCACGTCTCGGCGCTGTTCCGCGTTGAGTCCTCCGTGAATATTCTGCTGGAGGATCTCGAGGTAGCCGGACACGGCGTGCAGGGGTGTGCGGAACTCGTGGCTTAGTCGCGCGAACAGCTCCGATTTGATGCGATTTGCGGCTTCTGCATCCTTGCGGGCGGTTTGCTCGCCTTCAAGAGCCAGCTCCAGCTCGCGCGTGCGTTGCGCGACACGCGCATTCAACGAGCGATTTAGCGCCTGCATGCTCTCTTCGGTTTCGCGTCGCGCGCTCATGTCGCGAAGAAGCCAACAGAGCGAGCACCTTCCGTCCGGACGAGTCTCGAGCGTTGCGACGGTCGCTTCCACGGTGGCAGGCCTTCCGTCGCGCACAATCGTCTCGATCATCCATTTTTCGACGTGCACTCCGCTCCCGAGCGCACTCAGCTGCGTCTGGAATTCCGAGCGCGAGCGCCCATCCACAAAGGTGACGAGGGCCTTTCCGACCAGCTGCCTGCTCGTCGGTCCCAACAGCGAGGATGCGGCGGCGTTCGCTTCCTCGATCATTCCCGAGCCGTCGGTGACGACATAGGGATCCGGCGCAAGATCGAACAGCGTGTGGTAGCGGTTGCGCTGGATCTCGAGGAGGTTGCGCTCTATCTCGAGCAGGTTGTGCGTCTCGACGAGGGTTTCCTGCTCCGCGCGCAGCTCTTCCTCCGC
>JADGQU010000324.1 GCA_017881545.1 Gemmatimonadaceae bacterium | reverse complement strand
GATCTGCAACGGCAGCGATGTCGGCGTATTCACTCACGGTGACAACGCGAGGGAGCTCGAGATGCTGGTCGCTTACGGGATGACGCCCGTCGCCGCCCTCCGCTCCGCCACGTCGATCGACGCGAAGATGCTGCGCATGGGCGACCAGCTCGGCCAGGTGAAGGCGGGCTATCTGGCCGATCTGATCGCGGTGAAAGGCGACCCGACGAAGGAGATCTCGGCGATTCGCCAGGTGCAGCTGGTGATGAAGGACGGGGCGATCTACAAGCAGTAACTAAGGACGGGGACGCGGCAGCGCAGTTGGCGGGATGAGATTGTTCAGACGCATGTAGTTCGCGAGCTGGCTGTAATGATCTGCCAGGTCGATCGCATGCCCAAGTGCCATTCCTCCGCGCGGCACGATTCGCGAGTTTCCACCGAAGGTGATAGTCACAGCCTCGCCCAGCTTTGTGTCATCCAGCTGATTGAGCGCCTGATCGCAAAACGCGAACGAGTCCTTGAGTTGCGCCACCAGCTTGGCCTTCGGCCACGTTGCCTTGACTGAATCGGCGGTGGCAGTGTCTGCGACTGCCCGCGTGCCTTTCATCGCCCCGAAATTGTTGCAGAAGAAGTAATCGTCGTCCGCGATGTGCGCGGCGATGAATCCGATACTCAACTGGGCGGGTGTCGGTTTGTAGCTGAACTTCGATTCGGGGATGGAATCGAAAGCCTGCGCGATGTTACGATGCATCGCCGAGAGGCGGTTGCGAAACGAGGCAGTGAGGGGGTTGGCGGGGAGTGGGGCGGGCGGCTGCTGGGCGGCGAGGCCGATCGGCGCCGCGAGCGCCAGAATCGCGAAATGAAGCAGTTTCATATGAGCCCTAAAGGATGATGAAGGACTCATATAGTGCGCGCGGGTCGCGAGTTGCGCAATGGAGTTGCAGCTCGATCAGACGATGGTCAGACAGTGGTCTGTTCTACCATATGCTGAAACCAGTCAGCGAGACAGGAGGCGATGCTCGCCGCAGCTCACAAGGGCTGGTTGAAACCACCGGTGGCCGGTTCACGTACAGGTGATATACTGAAGTACCTCACCAGTCCACCAATAGCGCGGGAGTCCGCCCGTGGCCACGAAACCTTGCCAGGCTCTGGAGGCGCTGAAGTGAATCACACCTGGAGCGACGACCAGCCGATCTACCACCAGCTGCGCGACCGTATGGTCGCGATGATCCTGGAGGGTGCGATCGCCGAGGGCGAAGCACTTCCTTCGACGCGCACGGTGTCGGCGGAATACCGCATCAATCCCCTGACCGTACTGAAGGCTTACCAGCAGCTGTCGGATGACGGCGTAGTAGAAAATCGCCGGGGCGTGGGCTTGTTCGTGAATCCTGGAGCGCGAGAGCGACTGCTGCGCACCGAGCGGCGACGGTTCCTCGAGGAAGAATGGCCGCGGATACGCTCGACGATTCAGCGTTTGGGGCTGAAACCGGAAGAGCTGCTCAGATCGAAAACCGTCGCCGCGCGCCCGAAAGCGCGAACCCGTTAACTGTATGAGTTGCGTTATCGCTCGCGGAGTTCGCGCGACGCTAGGCGGCCAGCCGGCGCTGAAGGGCATTGACCTCGAGATAAATGAAGGGCGCGTGGTCGGGGTCATGGGTTTGAACGGCGCCGGCAAGTCGACGCTGCTCCAGGCTCTCGTTGGCCTCATTCCGGTGGAGGGCGAACTGCGCGTGCTCGGGCGTGATCCCTGGCGCGAGCGTCCGGCGCTGATGCGCGAAGTCAGCTTCGTCGCCGACGTCGCGGTGATTCCGCGCTGGCTACGGGTGTCGCAGGCGCTGGACTACTTCGACGGAGTGCATTCGGCGTTCGATCGCGAAAGAACGCACGAGCTCCTCGAGCGCAGCGGCCTCGGCCTCCGCGATCGCGTTGGCACTCTTTCCAAAGGCATGATCGCCCAACTCCAACTCGCTCTCGCGATCGGCGTAGATGCAAGGCTCATGGTGCTCGACGAGCCTACGCTCGGCCTGGACGCGCTGTATCGCAAACGATTCTTCGACATGCTGCTCGCCGGCTTCGCGCGGGGCACACAAAGCGTGGTGATTGCCACCCATGAATTAGACGAGATCGAGCATGTGCTGACGGACGTCGTGTTCCTGGCCGACGGTCGCGTCGTGTTCCAGTGCACGTCCGACGAGCTGGAGGAACGGTTCGTGGAGATCAATGTGCATCCCGAGCACATCGAGATCGCGCGCGCGATGGGGCCGATGCACGAGCGACCCACCATCGGAGGAAACATCCTCATGTTCGACAGAGGCGAGCACGACCGGCTGAGCCTCCTCGGCGAGCTGCGGCGCCCAAGCGTCGCCACGCTTTTCACTGCCATCGTCGACAAGAACGCGGGCGGCTCATGCTGAAAACGATGTTCTGGTCCGTGCGGCGCGAGCTGTGGGAGCACCGCTGGACGTGGCTCATCCCCGCGTTGGTCGGGTGCGGCGCCGTCACTATCGATACCGCCGTGACTGCCCTCAACGTTGCCGGACTGGACGGCGCGACACACGCTGCTTCAGCGGCAGTCGTCGCCCAACTCTCGACGCTACTCGACATCACGATGCGCATCGTGCTGGTCACGGGAACGATAGTCGCGTTCGTGTACTGCGCGGAGGCGTTGAATGGAGAGCGGCGCGACCGCAGCATCCTTTTCTGGAATTCGCTGCCGGTGGGTGACGGGATAGCCGTGGCGGCCAAGGCCTGCGTACCTCTCTGTGTCGTTCCGCTCATCACCTTCGTGGCGATCGTGGTTGCACAACTCGCCACGCGTATCGTCGTCGCCGAACATGGAATTGTACTGCGCGTCGCGCTCGCCACTCCCGGCAGCGCCGCCGCGGAAGTGTTCGCGGCCGCGTTATGGACTTCGCCAGTCTACGCGTGGATTCTGCTCGTGTCCGTCCGGGCACGACGCGCTGTGCTGCTGATCGCGTTCCTGCCGCTCGGCCTGATCGGGATGCTCGAACGGCTGGCGTTCGGGCAGGCGACTGTGACTCAGGCCCTCTTCGATCGTGGCCTCGGCCGGTACTGGACCCCCGGCGTCCCGCTTGCCTCGACCATGGCGAGCTGGCCGGCGCTCGATCTGCTGCGCTCTCCGGCGCTGTGGTTGGGAGTGACTGTCGCCTCGATCACGCTGCTCGTGGTCGCGCACTACCGCCGGCGGATGCCGGCTCAAATCTGGTAGACCCCTACTTCATCCGGAGCCGCTCATGACCGTCGCTTTGCCTTTGAATAGAACCGACTTCTTCGCAAAGAGCTCGTCCGCGCGCCCCTCGATGAAGTCTCTCGGACGGCGCGCCGGTCTGTTGTACCTCCTGCAATGCCTCCCCGCTCCCTTCGCGCTGCTTTTTGTGCCCGGCCGCATCTTCGTTCCTGGCAACATCGCCGCCACCGCGGACCGAGTGCGCGAGAACGCGCTGCTGCTGCGAGCATCAATCGCCACCGAGATCGTGATCTGCATCATTACCATCTTTAGCGCCATCGCGATCTACCGCTTGTTGCGCGAAGCGGATCCCTACCTGGCTGTCGTCACGGCGGCACTAATGTGGATCTCGGTGCCGATTCAGCTCCTGAATCTCGTGAATGACATGGCGCCCCTCGTTTTGACGAGCGGCACTTTTCTGTCTGCCTTCAGCACGGAGCAGATGAATGGTCTTATCTACCTTTTCGTTCGATTGCACGCGAAGGGGCTCGACATTGCGCAAGTCTTCTGGGGACTCTGGCTCATTCCGTGGGGCCTGG
>JADGQU010000063.1 GCA_017881545.1 Gemmatimonadaceae bacterium | reverse complement strand
CGTGCCGCTGCGATCTTCGCTTCCGCCTTTGCGCTTCTTGGAAAGCGGCATGTCGTCGTGGGAATCGTTGTGCTCGTCGTCGCAGCCCTGCTGATCGCGGTGGCAACGAATGCTCGAGGCTTTGGAGAAATTGAACCGACGGCCGCTCTCGGAGCGGCTCTTCCGACCCACGAAGCGACTCCCGGGCCGACAGACCAGGCCGCGACGACGACGACGACGACGACGACACGCGACCCGGCCACAATCTCTGCGCCTGCCGCGGCAATCGCCTCAGTCAAGCCCGCACCACAACACCCTCGCGTGACCGAAGAGCGAATCGCTCCGAAAAAGGTCGCGGAACAGAAACCGGAAACCAAGAAGCTCGCAATTCCCACGCTTGCGTCGGGCATAATGTCTCGGCTCGATTCTGTGGCGTCGAGGGCAGCAAACTCGGCTGCGCCCATCTCATTTCAACCCGCGCCAAGCTCCCTCGGGAGCCAGCGGACGAGCTTCGACTACGGCGAACAGTCGAACGGCCCGCAGCGCGCACGGCTGATCGGCGACCTGCCGAGTCCGCGAGTTCCGCCAGAGGCCGCGGACGTCCAGGGTGAGGTCAGGGTCCGCTTCAATGTAGATACGGAAGGACGGCCGATTATGTCCACGCTGTCGGTGATCAATTCGCCCAATACGCTGCTCACGACCGCGGTGAGGAAAGTCATCCCGGCCATCCGGTTCGAGCCAGCGCGGACGGGCGGATCAGATTCGAGGGTCGTCGGCGACGCGGTCGAGATCGGATTCAAATTTGCGCGGCAGACCCGATAGCCGCCTGAGCGCCAACTAGAAACTTCGACCTAGCCCGCCGACGAATCGCCATCCGGCTTGGTGATCGATCGGGCGGGCGAAGCCGAAGTGCGCGGCGCCGGAGAATAACGTCATTCCCAGCCCGAGCGTCGCGCGAAAACCTCCAGTCGCTCGGGATATCGGGATCGCACTCCCAGGATCGAGCTGACCAACAGCAACGCGCGCGGCATCGGTCGAGAGCGTGGTCCATCCACCCTGTAGGCCCACCGCCAGGCCCGGTCCCACACCGGGGATGAATAGGGTGCGCCACAGACGATGCGGAGATCGCCACACGGGAAAGAAATAAAACGCGCTCGTGCGAACCAGGGCGACTCGATCGCCGGCGAATTCCTTGTATGTGTAACCGGGAAGCAGGTGGTCGCCGCCCAGCTCGAACAGCTGCTGCGGCGGAATCACCGAGCCCCACACCACGCCGGCCTCGCTGTTGATCGCGAGCGTCACCGGCCCCCAGTATTTGGCTCCGAAAAGCGAAAGCTCCGATCGCTGCCAATCGAGCTCGCCGCGCCCACCTTCGTAGTGCACCGCGGCGCCGATTCCCGGCAGTAGCGATTCCCCGCTCGCGTTTGGATGCAGCTCAAGGTCGGTGACGACGAGAGCGTACGTGCCTTCCGTGATTCCACGATTGGGTCGGAACGATCCACCCCCGATCAACCCGTGAGTGAGACGCGCATGCTCGGCGCGGTCGTCCCCGAATCCGAGCTGTAGCGTCATCAGTCCGCGATCGACGGCACCCAGCACGCGAGTGAGCGATCCCGCCGCAACGCGCCGGTCGACGTAATCGAAGTCATCGGAAGAGCCGAACATCGCCGCGAGTCCGCCGCTCTGGGGCTCTAGCGGCGCGATGAAGTCGTTAGTGGTCGCGAGCATGCGCTCGGCGCGTGCACCGACGGTCCACGGATCGCGGCGAAGGGAGATGTGCGCTCCGCCGCGGAAGGCCTGTTCCGTCCACGCCCAACCGACGATGGTGCCGATGGTCAGTCCCGGAACGACGCTTCGCATCCGCAGATTCGCTTCGACGCCCGTGTACAGTCCTTCGACCCTGTCATAGCGCACGATGTTGTCGGTTTTCGTGGGAGAGAAATCGAGTCGCGCACCGCCGGTCTGTTTCCATGTATCAGGCGCGAGGTCGTCGAAGTCGTCGGCCGTCACATCGGACGTGGCGTCGCCAAGGGATTCTGCCCAACCGCGGAAATGGCTGACGCTGTCGGACGGCGCCCAGGTGGTGTGATGAGGAACGCGATTTCCCCCTCCGGCGAGCGCGGCGAGGACGGCCGTGTCGGTCGCACTCGTCGCAGTGGCCGCCTCCTCGATGTCGTGATCGCTGAAGCGCGAGACGACGCGCATAACCGCGCGCATGCCGCCGAACAGCGCGAACGTGGTTTGGAATTCGCTGCGCTGGAAAGCGGGAAGCCAATAGCGGCCCTGGATTTCCGCATTCACAAATTCACAATACGCCACGGCGACGAGCCCCGGCACCCGCGAAATCCGGAACCGTCTTTGCTTTGCGCTGCCGAGCACGACGAACTGCCCGCGCATGCGCACGATCTGGCGGCGGTCGGCGTCGAGATCGATCTCTCCATCGAACGCGGCGAAGCGGGTCGAGTCGCGGAGGTGTGGCTTGACGCGGAGGCGGACGATTGGAATAGTGCGCCCAAGAGTGTGCATCACGACTACCGTGTCACCGCCCGAGTATCGGTAGAACTGGTCCCTGTCGGCGGCAAAGGGATGGACGGCGATGATCGCGTCGCGTCGTGGCTGTTTGCGAGCCGGCATGCTGTCCGGTAAGAACTGGACGCCGAGCGTCAGCCGCTCGCCGTAGAGCGATGGTTCCGTCCAACCGCGCACCAGGCTCATCAGCGATACGAGCGATCCGACTGACTGCGAACGGTAACCGACGACGCGCATGTCGTAGCTTGCCCCGCGCGTCCAGTGCACCGTCGACGCGAGCTGCTCGATCTGGGCGGACCGTTCCCTCCCGAGTGTGTCGCGCAGGAGAAGCGAGAATTCGGTCTCTACGTGCGCGCGGTAACCGGCGAACTCCGGTGGCGGCGCGTGATTCGCGATTGCCGCGCCGGTGACCAAGTCACGCACTGCCGGAGAGGAATAGACCGGATCCGCGGCCGCGGAGAGCTGCGCGAAGAGAATCAACGGAATCATCACTTACGCTGGCGCGATTGGGGCAGATGTCATTGGACGGTCGCCGGCCGCCGTTGCACGAACGCATCGGCCGTCACGCCCTCCGCGCTCCACCGCTCTCTCATTGCGTCGGCCACGCGCTCCGCCGCCTCCTGCGGCGCGATTGCGACCAACGTGGATCCCGATCCGCTGAGCGTGGCGCCGTACGCTCCAGCCGCGCACGCCGCTTCGTGCAGATTCGCCAGGCCGGGCACAAGCCCGCGGCGATAGGGAACGTGAAGTACATCGTCGAGCGCGATCTTCAGCAGCTCGCCATCACCCGTCGCCAGACCGTGGACGAGCGATGCGCCCTTCCCCGCCGCCCTCACGGCGATCTCGTGAGTTACCTCACGCGGCAGGATGGCGCGAGCAGCCGCCGTCTCCACCGGATAAGGCGGGATGACGAACACGAATGCGAGGCTGGGATGCACAGGAAGCGACGCGAAGGCCCAATGCCGCGCTTCGACGCTGCCACTGCCCGGGACCGCCAACATTGCACCGCCAAAGAGCGCCGGGGCGACGTTGTCGGGATGGCCTTCGAGGTGAGTGCACAGCTCAGCGAGCGCGGGTGTTCCGAGTCCGAGTGCCAGCGCAGTGTCGGCGAGACGCGCGCCCGCGACCAACGCCGCCGACGACGCGCCGAGACCGCGCGCGACTGGTATCTCGGAGTCCGCGACAAAGGCTAGTCGCTTCGGAACCGCTCGACCACCGGCGGCACAGGCAGCGACGAATCCCATGTAGAGCGCGTCGTCTGCCGGTTCCAGGGCGAGCGAGGCCAATGTGCCACCGCGGCTGATCGTGATTGCCTCATCACCGGAACGCAAATCGTGACCGGCTTCGACCGACGCCGATAGCCAGCGATCGACGGCGATTCCGATGCAGTCAAACCCCCCGCCCAGGTTGGCGCTCGTCGCCGGGACGCGAACGCGCGCTGTGTTCACCGCGCCGGTCATCCGTCACTCCGCCGCACCGCCGCCAGCACGCGCTCCACGGCGGCAAGATCGGCGTCGATCTCGATTGGCCGATTGGCGAACGGCGGAGGCGGATCGGTGTCGCGATGGTATTGGAGCAGGATGCCCGGATCCTTCAGAATGTGACCGGTCAGGACGGCAACGACTGTGTCCGTGCGCTGGATCACGCCTCGCGCGGCGAGGGTGCGCACTCCGGCGACGCTCGCCGCGCTCGCTGGCTCGCATCCAACGCCCGACGCGTCCACGACAGCCTTCGCATCGAGAATTTCCGCGTCCGGCAAATCGATGACGACGCCGTTGGTCTCGCGTATCGCGCGTACGGCGCGGTCGTACGACGCCGGATCTCCGATGCGAATCGCGGTCGCCACAGTCTCGGCCCGCACGGTGTGGCGCTCACGAAAGTCGTCGCGGAAGCTCGCCGCGAACGGCGCCGCGCCGGAGGCCTGGACCGCCGCCAGTCGTGGCGTGCGGTCGATCAGTCCCAGCTCCTTTGCCTCACGCAGCGCGGCGCCAAATGCTGAAGTATTCCCTAGATTGCCGGCGGGGAAAACGATCCAGTCCGGTGCCCGCCAACCGAGCTGCTGTAGCATCTCGAGAACGATCGTCTTCTGCCCGGAGATCCGGTACGGATTGATCGAGTTGGCAAGATAGACCCCGAGCTTGTCGGCGGCGGCGCGCGCGAGACGCAGGCAGTCGTCGAAATCGCCGCGGACGAGCAGCGTGCGCGCGCCATAGGCGATGGTCTGCGCGAGCTTGCCGAGCGAAACCTGGCCGTTGGGAACAAGCACCAGCGCAGGTAATCCGGCGAGAGCGGCGTATGCCGCGAGCGATGCCGACGTATTGCCCGTCGACGCACACGCGACGGCCGGCGCCGCGAGGCGGCGCGCCTGGGTGACCGCGACCGTCATGCCGCGATCCTTGAACGATCCTGTGGGGTTGGCGCCCTCGAGCTTCATGTGAATCGACTCGACTCCACACCACGCGGAGATACGGTCGCGGCTCACGAGCGGTGTGTTCCCTTCCGGCTGCGTCACGATCTCTCCATCGCTCACATCAGGAAGGACAAGTTCCCGAAACCGCCACACGCCTGACGATTCCGGCATATCAGCGCGCGCAGCCAGCCGCGCGTCGAAAATCTTTTTCAGCGCGGGACCGCGTTCCGTTGGCGCATCGTAGCGCAACGAGAACAGCCCGCCGCACTTTGCGCACTGCGTTTTCGCGTCGCGCGCCGACACCAGGGTGCCACACATGTCGCAGATCAGCATGGTCGCGGCGCGTGCCGTCATCGCGACCCCGCGAGCTTGAGCACGTCGTTGAGCACACCCGCGGCTGTCACGGCCACGCCGGCGCCTGGTCCGGTGATGACGATCGGGTTGTCACGGTACCGGCTTGTTGTGATCGAGAACTGATTGTCAGTCCCGGTAAGCGCACCGAGCGAGCTTGCCGCGCTCACGGCGACGAGGCCGACACGAACGCTGTCGCGGCTCACCGTCGCGCGGTAACGAAGCACGCTGTCGCGCGAGCGCGCGTCGTCGACACGTTCGCGCCAGACCGAGTCCAGCTCCTCGAGCCGGTCGACAAACTCTGACGCCGGCATGCTGCGGTATTCGTCAGACACGAGCGACTCGACGTTCACCGACTCGAGCTCTCCGTCGAAGCCAAGCACGCGTCCGAGGATGAGCGCCTTCCGCGCGACGTCCATCCCCGAGAGATCCTCGCGCGGATCCGGTTCGGTGTAGCCGAGTTTCATGGCGGCGCGTAGCGCTGTGGAGAACGCAGTCCCGCGCCCGAGCTCACCGAACAGGTAGCCCAACGTCCCCGACGGACATCCTTCGATTCGCAGCACGTCGTCGCCCGACTCCTGGAGCTTGTTGATAGTGTCGATGATGGGCAGTCCCGCACCTACCGTTGCTTCGTGCAGTACACGCCGCCCTCGCAATGCAGCCGATTGCGCGAGTCCGCCGCTCGACCCACGTCGCGCGGCGAGCGGCATCTTGTTGGCGAGGACGAGGTCCATTCCACCGACCACCGCCGCCTCGAGCACGGCACTCGTGTCGCCGGCCGTCACGTCGACGAGAATCGGCCGCGACAGCGCGTGTCGCCGCACTTCAGCGAGCGCCGACTCGGCGCCCGCGCGCACGCCCTTCGGCGCGTCGGCGAGGGCGGTGCCCGACTCCTTCGCCTTGGCGAGCATGGCAAGCTGCCGCTTGGAGAGGCCGCGCGGATCGAAGACGTACCCGCTGCTGTCGATTACAGCGACGACGCGCAGCGCGCGTGACCGGGCGACTGCGCCCAACTGTGTCGCGAGCTCGCGTCCAATTCGCCCGTAACCCAGGATGACGATGTCCGCGTGTGCCGATGGGACTGCCGCGCCCCCGCCGATCTTGTCGAGCCGGAACGCGGCATGCACCGCGCGCTGCGCGGCTGTTACGCTCGCCTCCTCGACGACGACGGAGATGTTCAGCTCCGACGCCCCCTGCGCAATCGCGATTACGTTCACATTCGCTTCGGCGATCGCGGCGAACAGTCGGGCCGCGACACCGTGCGTTCCCGACATTCCCAGGCCGACGATCGCTATGATCGCGAGATCCGTCCGCACGTCGATGCCTTCGATCACCTCCAGCTCGAGCTGATCGGCGAACGCCGCACGCAGCGCGTTGCCCGCCACCCCCGCTACCGCGCTCGGGACCACGAGGCAAATCGAATGCTCCGAAGATGCCTGCGAGATGAGCGCCACCGAGACGCCCACGCGCTCGAGCGCGCCGAACGCGCGCGCCGCGATGCCCGGCACTCCTACCATGCCGTCACCTGAGATATTGATGATCGCCTGTGCCCCGATCGCCGTGATCGCGCGCACGGGAAACTTCTTCTCCGCGTCGCTGTCGCGGCGGGTGGTGACTTCGGTGCCCGGCGATTCGGGATCGGCCAGCGGGCGAATGAAAAGACGCGTTTCGTCGCGCAGCCCGATGAGCGCACGCGGATGCAGCACCTTTGCGCCGTAGTATGCGAGCTCAGCCGCCTCCCGCGCGTGGAGCCGCGGCACAAGGCGCGCTTCGGGCACAACCTGCGGATCCGCGGTGAGCACACCCGGTACGTCCTTCCACAGCGTCACTGAGTCGGCGTTGAGGGCGCGCGCAAGTAGCGTCGCTGTTACATCCGACCCGCCGCGGCCGAGCGTGACTATCGCGCCATCCGGCGACGAGCCAATGAAACCGGCGACGACCGGCACGATACCTTCTCGAATGAGTGGGAGCAGATGCTCGTTGACTGCGCTAACCGTGCGCGCGAAATCCGGCGTGCCGTTGCCGTGACGCGCATCAGTGTGAATGACCCGCGTCGCTTCGACGACTTTCGCGCGAACGCCGACCGCCGAAAGCGCAGCGGCGAGCATTGAGGCCGCCATCCGCTCGCCCCGAGCCACCACGGAGTCCGTGATTGCCACGTCAAGCGGGCCGACGCCGATCCGCGCCAACAGCTCCGTTAAATCGTCGAACTCGCGGTCGATGTCCTCGGCCGTCGAGAGCTGGCCGTTACCGACCGCGAGGTCGGCCGCCGTCGCCAAGTGGCGTGCGCGGAGCGCGTCAGCAGCCGCGCGTGCAGTCCGCTGTTCACCTCTGCTCGCGAGGATCGCTATTTCGAGTAGCGCATCGGTAACACCCTTCATCGCCGAGGCGACGACGACGGCACCCGCCGGGCGCTCGGCGGTGATCCGCGCTGCGTGCCGAATTGCATCCGCGTCGGCTAGAGCGGCGCCTCCAAACTTGTGTATGACCGCAGATGCTGTTGGCCGAGCCATGGAGCGAGCGAGAAAGGAAAAAGGAAAACGCGCCGACTCGATGGCGCAATATCAACCGAATCATATTGCAAATGGACTTGATTGGGCGCCTTTCGTCAAATTCTCCCTCCAAAAACAAAAGCGGCGCCCGAGTGGGCGCCGCTAATTCGGTACTGACTTCGTTGCGAACCGGCGTGTCTCATTTCGCCGTTGATATGGCCTTGTCCGAAGTGAGCGATCCATCCGGAGCTTTCTTGGCGAGCACTGCGACCTGGTCCCCTGCGGCCAGATTTTTCGAGACAAGCTTGAGCTCCGTGACCGGTGTATTGGGCGGGACCGTAACGTTCTGAGAACCGCCCGCGTACTGGACGACGAGGCTCGACGCCATGGTGCTGCTGACGCTGCCATTCGACATGCGCGAAGGCGACGCCATTCCATTCGTCATGCGCGACGCCGAGACGTTGCCATTGGTCATTCGGCTCGCGGCAGCACTCGGGTTCGGCGCCATCATCCGACTTCCTTCGCCGAGCCCGCGCAGCTCTTCAGGAAAAACGTGAATCTCGGTCGCCCGCTCGGAGCCATCGGGCTGCTTCACTGTCGTCACGCCGATGAAGGACTTTTCCGTGACCTTGGAAAGATCACTGGGAGCACGAGTGTAAACGTGGAACGGCTGAGCCATTGTCACGGTCACTGTACCGGAATCGGACTTGAGGACGAGCTGATTCGCGGAGACGCTTACAACAGTGCCTCTGAGCAGGATCGGCGCATCGGGGTTCGGAACCTGGGCGGTGTCTGCGGGCGGTGTGCTGGCCTGGTTCGAATCAGCCTTCTGGTTGCACCCCACGACGGCGAGCGCCAGGGTTGAAAGTAAAATCAGCGGTCTTGCGGCCCCGATTGTCAGAATTTTCGTAATCACATTTCCCTCTGCGTAGATACGTGAAGCTCGAGCAATCGAGCGCGGTCAAGTCCGCACATCTCATGCTCGCCGATTCATCACCAGCCCTTTCAGTATCGCGTGAACACATCCTTCCCGAAGCTCGCGAGACCACGCTGGCCCGCGTAGCCGAGGTGTGGTAGCCCGAAGATGTCTTCGACGCTCCGAAGCAGCGAGTAATGGTTGTACGGCACGTTCGTCACTGTCCCCGGTTTGATGAAGCGAGACAACAGCACCGCCCCAGTGCGGCCACCGCCAGGTCCGTTCACGCCGGGGTTCATCGTGTTGGGTCCTGACGGTTCCCCACAGCAGGCAGTCGCGTCGATGCTCAGCGCTTCATCGAAGTTGATGATGATGAGGCCGTCGGCTTTGTACGCCGGCGAATTCATGATGATCGGAACCCAATGCTGCAAGAACGCGTTGGCGGACTCGAGGCTCCCCGGCTCACCGTTCTGACAGGGCCGATCGTGTCCGTCATGACAGAGGTTGGGCACGATGAACGTGTAGTTGGGCGTGCTGCGCGTGGACCGAAGCGCAGCCTCGAGCCTGGTGAGCGGGACTACGTGCTGCTTGCACGACGCCGAATCGATGATCGCGTGGAAATACATGAATGGATTGTGCTTCGTCGCGTATTGATCGGTTGGTGTCGCGACTTCAGTCATGTCCTGCGTACCAATCTCCGGGTGGCCGCAGGTTTCCGATTCGCGCGTCGGGTCCTTGCCCATGTCCTCCATGAAGGCACCCCAAGTCAGCCGCTTCGCCTCGAGCTGGTTCGTGATGGTGGCGACGTGCGCGGGATACACGCATCCATCGCCGATTGGCTGCCCGTCGCGCGCAATTCCGGTCTCGACGAAATCGTCAAAGTGTGGGCAATCGATCTGGATCTTCGGAGTCGGCGGGACGCCGGCAATCATCGCGAGATAGTTGCCGAGGCTGTAGTGCGCGATTCCGTGGTATTGCCGGAGAAATGCGCCCGCTCGGCGTAACGTGTCGGCGAAGTACGGTGCGCGGGGATG
>JADGQU010000062.1 GCA_017881545.1 Gemmatimonadaceae bacterium | reverse complement strand
AGTTTGCAGTTTGCAGTTTGCAGTTTGCAGTTTGCAGTTTACAGTTTGCAGTTTGCAGTTTGCAGTTTGCAGTTTGCAGTTTGCAGTTTGCAGTTTGCAGTTTAGCGCCCGAACATCCCGGGCATGGACGGCATCCCCATCCGTCCCCCCCCCGCCATTTTCTTCATCATCTTCTGCATCTCGCGGAACTGATCGAGCAGTCGGTTCACGTCGCTGATCGGTCGGCCCGCGCCTTTGGCGATTCGCGCCCGCCGCGACCCATTGATGACCCCGGGATTCTTGCGCTCCTCCGGCGTCATCGAAAGCACGATCGCCTCGACGTGCTTCATTCGCTTGGGATCTGCCTTCATCTGCTTGAGCGCCTTGGTGTTCACACCCGGCAGCATTTTCAGGATTCCCTCCAGCGGGCCCATTTTCTCGATCTGTCGCATGCTGTTGAGGAAATCGTTGAGATCCATTCCCTCCTTGCGGACCTTCTTCTCGAGGCGCTTCGCCTCTGCCTCATCGAACGAAGCCTGGGCCTTCTCGACCAGCGTGACGATGTCGCCCTGCTGCAGGATGCGCCCCGCCATTCTCTCGGGGTGGAACTCCTCCAGCGCATCGGACTTTTCTCCAACGCCTATATACTTGATTGGCTTCTTCGTCACGCCGTAGATCGAGAGCGCCGCTCCGCCCCTGGCGTCGCCGTCCATCTTGGTCAGGACCACACCCGTGATATCGAGCACTTCGTCGAATCCCTGTGCGATCTTCACAGCGTCCTGTCCAGTCATCCCGTCGGCGACGAGAAGAATCTCGGAGGGCCGAAGCGCTTCCTTGAGACGGGAAAGCTCCTGCATCATCTCCTCGTCGATCTGGAGACGGCCGGCGGTGTCGATGATCACCACGCGATCGCGCTCGTGCAGAGCTTCCGCGACTCCCGCGCGCGCGATCTTCACCACGTCAGTCGTGGTTCGGTCAGCGTAGACCGGAATCGACAATTCGCGACCGAGCGTCTCCAGCTGGTCGATGGCCGCCGGGCGGTAGACGTCCGCCGCCACCAATCGCGTCGAACGACCTTCGGCCTTGAGCTTTTTCGCGAGCTTGGCAGCGGTGGTGGTCTTACCGGATCCCTGCAGGCCCACCATCATCACCACCGATGGAGGCACCGTACCGAGCTTCAATCCCTCGCGGCGCTCACCCAGCATGGCGGTGAGCTCTTCATGTACGATCTTGACTAGCTGCTGCCCCGGAGAGACCGTAGTGAGCGCGTTGGCACCCGTCGCCTTTTTTTCGACGCGCTCGAGAAACTCGCGCGTCAGCTGAAAGTTGACGTCGGCCTCGAGCAGCACGCGTCGAACTTCGCGCAGGCCCTCCTTGATGTCGGCTTCGGTGAGAACACCGCGGCCACGCAGGCGGGCGAACGTGGCTTCGAGCTTTTCGCTCAGATCCTCGAACATAGCCTTTAAACTTAGGCGCCGTTAACTTCCGAAACAACTGAAGCATCACGCCGTTCCCGAGGGATTGGATGCCGGCTGCCCAGCGCAAAGACGACATACTCCACGCTGAAATACCATCGACGCTGCCCCTCATGGCGCTTCGATCCACAATCGTCTATCCGCTCGGCACGATCGCCGTGCAGATGGGCGCGCCGGAGAACCTCGCGCTGCTCAAGGCCAACGAGCACGCGGGCCTGATCGTCGGATTGGTCGTGGCGAGCGGCGACCACGACGATGTGCTTGACCCGGAACGTTTCATCGGCCGGGTCGGCGTCGCGGCCCGCGTGCACGAGCGAATCAATCTCCCCGGCGAGACGGTGCAGATCACGCTTCAGGGCCTGCGTCGCCTCGTCGTCGAGGGAGTCGTCCAGACCGAGCCCTTCGCGATCGTCCGCGTCAAGCCGGCAAAGGAGATCGCGCCCGATGCGAACGAGGTAGATGATCTGATCTCCCGCATCGTCGCCGGCGCCGAGACGCTGGCTGAGCTGATCGAGCGGATTCCGGACGAAGTGCCGGCGATCCTCAAGATGAACATCTCCGATCCGGGGCGCTTCGCCGATCTCGCCGCTACGAATCTCAACTTCAAGGTCTCCGACAAGGACGAGATTCTTCAGCGCCTCAACATCGGCCAGCGCCTCAAGTTCCTGCTCGGCCGCGTGGAGCGCGAAGTCGGGCGGGCGCGAGTAGCCGAGGACGTGAAGCGGCAGACAGAGATCAAGATCGAGCAGCACCAGCGCGAGTTTTACCTGCGCCAGCAGCTGCGGGCAATCCAGTCCGAGCTTGGTGAGGGTGATCCGGGCGAGAAGGAAGCGATCGAAACTCTGAAAAAACTCGAGGAGGCGAATCTCCCCGAGAAGGCCGCGCAGGAGGCCCGCCGCGAAATCGAGCGCATGAGGAACCTGTCGCCGGCCTCGAGCGAGTATCAGGTCATTCGGACTTACCTCGACTGGATGCTGACACTTCCGTGGAACGTCAAATCGTCGAAGGAAGAGATCATCGAGCTGAAAAAGGTCGAAGAGCTGTTAGACAGCAGGCATTACGGATTGAAGGAAGCGAAGGAGCGAATTACCGAGTACCTCGCGGTCCGAAAGCTCCGCGGCGGCGATCCGCACGGTCCCATTCTCTGCTTCGTCGGCCCGCCTGGTACGGGAAAAACCAGTCTTGGCGAAGCGATCGCGATGGCGATCACCCGCGCCTTCTACCGGATATCGGTTGGTGGAGTGCGCGACGAGGCGGAGATCCGCGGACATCGCCGCACCTATGTGGGAGCGATGCCGGGCCTGGTCCTTCAGGCGCTCAGGCGCGTGCAGGTGCGGGATGCGGTGCTCATGATCGACGAAATTGACAAAATGACGAGCGGCGGTCCGTCCGGAGATCCCACTGCCGCGATGCTCGAGGTCCTCGATCCCTCACAGAACTCGAACTTCGTCGATCACTATCTCAATCTGCCGTTCGACCTCTCCAGCATCCTCTTCATCTGCACTGCGAACAACCTCTTCGACATTCCCGCGCCGCTGCGCGACCGCATGGAAGTCATCCGCGTGCTCGGCTACACGGTGGAAGAGAAAGTCGAGATCGCGTGGCGCTACATGCTCCCGCGCTTGCTCGAGGAGCACGGCATCACCGACAAGGACATCCAGTTCACGGACGAGGTCCTCGGCTACATCTCCAGCCGTTATTCGCGTGAAGCCGGCCTGCGCAACTTCGAGCGGAACATCGCCGCGCTGATGCGAAAGCGCGCCAGGAAGAAGGCCGATGGCGAAGAGGGCGCGTGGATCGTCGACAACGCGATGGTGACCGACATCCTTGGCAATCCCACGTACACGCTCGAGGACGCGGACCAGGAGCCGGAGATCGGAGCGGTCACGGGAATGGCGTGGACCGCCACGGGCGGCGATCTGATGGTCATCGAAGCCCTCCGCATGCCCGGTACAGGACGCCTCACCGTCACCGGACAACTTGGTGACGTGATGCGCGAGTCGGTCGATGCGGCGTACTCCTACGTTCGCTCGCGCGCGCATACGCTCGGCGTCGACGATGTCGAGTTCAAGGAGTGCGACCTCCATGTTCACTTCCCAGCAGGCGCGATTCCAAAGGATGGACCAAGCGCGGGCGCCGCGGTGACGCTGGCGATTGCGAGCGTGTTGAGTCGCCGCCCCGTGCGGCGCGACATCGCGCTCACCGGCGAGATGACGCTTCGCGGAAAGGTGCTGGAGATCGGCGGCGTGAAGGAAAAGGTCATGGCCGCATACCGCGCTGGACTCAGACAGGTACTTCTGCCGAAGGCGAACGAAAAAGATCTGCGCGGCATTCCCGATGAAGTCGTGAACAGCATGACCTTCACCTTCGTCTCGACGATGGACGACATCATTCACCTCGCGCTTCTCCCCAAGCCGCCGGGAACGCTGGCTGACGCCGCTGAGCCGCACGGCGATGTGCCGGCCAAGAATGCCGTCGGAGATTCGACTACCGCGTCGATCAACCGGTCGGAATCGGCGGCAGCAAGCACGAAGTAGGTGAATCTCGAGAATAGCTGGGTCCAGTTCGGGATCCACGTCTTCGTCGGAACAATGGCGGGAGGGCTCTCCGACACCGTCGCGGTGTGGATGCTCTTCAATCCGAAGCAAAAGAAGTTCGGATTCATGGGAGCGATCCCGAAGAACCAGGCGCGCCTGGCGAAAAGCCTCGGACGCACCGTCGGCGAGCGGTTGCTCACGCCGGGAGATCTGCAGCGCGAACTCGAGCGCCCCGAGCTGCTCGCGGCATTCCGATCGCGGCTCGAGGACGTCATCGCCGGAATCCTCACCTCGCGGGATCCGCTCATCGACAAGGTTCCGCCCGCGGTAGTTACTGCGCTGGAAGGCGCGATGACGGCGTATCTGCCCGTCGCGATGACAAAGCTCGGCGCATTCCTCGGCCAGCCGACCACGCGCGTCAAGCTACGCACCGCTCTGCACTCGATGTTCAACCGCTTCGTCGACGATATGCGGTTTCACGAGCGGATTTTTGCGAAGCTGATGATGACGGAGAAGAAATTCGACACTGTGCTCGACGCGATCGAGAACGATGGTGTCGAGCAAGTCGTAGGTCTGCTCGAGGAGCCCGAGATCCGGGACGAGATCTCGAAGGCGATCCACGACGCGATTCTCCACTACCTACAGCAGCCGATCTCCGACATCCTCGGCGATGTCGAGGCAAAGAAAGATCCCGATGCGCCGAGGCGGCTCGCGGCGCAGGCGGCACCGGTAATCTGGGAGTGGGTGCACGATCAGCTGCCGGAGCTGATCAAGAAACTTGACGTGCAGGCGATGGTCGAGCGCAAGGTGATGGCGTTCAGCGTCGACCGCGTCGAGGAGATTCTGCGCAACGTGATTCAGAACGAGCTGAATCTGATCATCACCACCGGCTACGTGCTCGGCGGTCTGATAGGAGTTTGCACCTTCGGCCTCCAGAAGCTGCTCGGCCTCTAGCTACTCCTTGAGCGTGACCTGCGCCGGCTGGATGATGTTCGGGTTCGCTCCCGCGGGAATATCCACGTAGATCACAACCGGACGACCCTGAATTTCCAGAGTCGAGACCTGGAGTGTTCTTCCCTCCGCTGAATATTTCTTGACGAGGTCGGTGGAAGTCTTCGCCGGCTTTGTCGAGTAGCGTTTCTCGACAGCCTGGCCGGCCATATGGAAGAATTCGCCCGCTTCAACCGGCGAGTCCCACACGGTGAGCCACACGATCCCCTGACCCTGCGGCGTGTTCACGACGGCGTAGCGATCGCCGTCCCAGCCCGTCGCGCCACGTACGGCTTCGTTCTGGTCGTTCAGCTGCTGGAACAGGAACAGCCGCGTCTCGAACTCACCGAGGTCGTTCTCGTATTGCTTGGTCGCGTTGGAGAGCGTGCCCAGCGTAACCCGCGTGGGAGCGTCGCGCGTTAGGAAAAACGCCGCGGGATGAATTATCTGCTCGGTCGATACCGGCATGTCCTGGTAGATGATCGAGCCCGGCTTCCGTTCCTTGTAGTTTCGATAGAACTCGGCGCCGCTCAGATAGGGAAAGATCAGCGTTTCCTGAATTACATTCGGAGCTGCTGCTAAGATCGGCATCGATCCCCGATCCTCGCGTATCATCTCCCTGATCCGGTCCCAGCCTCCGGGGAGGTTGATCGCGATGTTGCTGCCTCCGAGCATGATCGAGATCTGCTCGTACACAGCCTGGCCTTCGAATACTGATTGCGCCGCCGACAGGCGATCGTTGTCGCCCCGAATCTTCTGAACCGAGTCCATGCTGATGTACTGGTCCTGGAGCGCGTGGACGAGCTCGTGCGTGATCGTCAGCCCCACCATGTCCTTGGGCGCGCCGTCGACGACGTAAAGCACCTTGGTGTGCGGATCGTAGTAGCCGACGATCTGCTCCTCCAGCAGGCTGGTGAGAAATGCCTGAAGATTCATGGTGTCGGGGATCATGCCGAGCAGCTTGTAGGCCGCCCCCTGGCCCGCGATGTCGCGCGCGGCCGCCGAGTCGGTGAATTGCTTCGTGACGAATTCGCGGACCTGTTCCTTCGTGCGCGTTTCCACCTTTGGCGGCGTCTTGAAGGTGAGCCCCACCGCTCTCTCGATCATCGGTATTGCTTCCGAGACTTCCGCGGCGTACGGGCCCTCGTATTTCGGCTTCTCTCGTTGACATGCGGACGCGGACGCCATAGTAAGAAGCGCGCCGCAGGTCAGAGGAAGAATTCGCTTAAGCTGAACGCTCATTGAACACGGATTGAAGGAGTAGTGCCGGGTGTCGCGCGCGCGCTTCAAAGCCCCGAGACGCGCAGGTACCATTCGATGATTTGGTTTCCGTGGAACAGCGCGATGACTGCAGCGGGCGCAAGAAAGACGCCGAAAGGCAGCTCGCGCCTGCGCCATCCTCCCCCGCCCCCCGCTTCGAGCGGGAGCTCGGTCTGGCCCTTGTCGTCAGCGAGCCCGCGCGCTGATAGCGGATACACGATGCCAAGCAAAACGATCGGAGCGATCACCGCAGCGATGAAGATCGTGAGCAGCGACCGCGCCGGGCCAACCGCGGCGCCCACGACGGCCATGAGGGTCACGTCGCCAAAGCCCATCGCCGGACGCTTCAGCCAGACTTCGCCAAGCCATCCGACGATAGAGATCGCGCCCGCGCCAACGCACATCCCGAGAATGGCGTCCCACGGACCGGCAAATGGGACCGACTGCCCAAGGTAGAGCGCCACAAACGCCGTCAGCAGCACGAAGAACAATCCGAAAACCGTGAAGCCATCAGGAATCAGAAAATGCTTGGCGTCGGTTATCCCGATCCCGAGGAGCACCGTGACAAACACCGCTATCCGGAAGGCGGTGAACGTCATCCCGTAGTGAACGGACGCATCGAGCCAGATCAATGCCGTCAGCAGCTCGACGATCGGATACTGGATCGAGATGCGCTCGCGGCAGCTGCTGCATTTGCCGCGCAGAATCAGCCAGCTCAGGATCGGTATGTTCTCGGTCGCCGTGATCCCATGGCCGCACTTGGGGCACCGCGACCTGGGCTTCACCACTGAGAGGCCTTCCGGCCAGCGTCCGATGCAGACGTTGAGAAATGAGCCGATCGCCGCTCCGACCATGAATACGTAGATGCCTTCAAGAATTTCAATCATGATCGAAGCTGGTAGAGGATGATTCCCGTCGCAACCGCGACGTTGAGGGACTCGACGTTGCGGGCGATGGGAAGTGAAACCGTGCGTTTCGCTTTCGCGCGGATCGCTGGAGACAAGCCGGAGCCCTCGTTCCCGACGGCGATAGCGAGTCGTAGCGGAGCGCGACCGGTCTCCAGCGGGCTTCCGCTCGCGTCGGTCGCCCACAGGTCGATTTTATTCTGAGCGAGGAAGCTCAGGAGGTCGTCAATGTCGACGTGAAGAGTCTGGTGCTGAAACTGCGCGCCCATCGAGCTTCTGATCACCTTTGGGTTCCATAGATCGACTGTTCCCGGCAGCGCGATAGTCGCCGTGGCACCGAGTGCGGCCGCCGTCCGGACGATGGTTCCCGCGTTGCCGGGGTCCTGCACCCCATCCATGACGATCAAGCGGCACACTCCGGTGACATCGAGTGTACTAAGTGAGCGCTCGGGAACCTCTCCGATCGCGATGACACCCTGAGGCGACTCGGTTTCGGCGGCTGACCGGAAGTCTTTTTCGGATAGCTCGGTCACTTCCACGCCGGCCTCGTCGAGACTTTTTCGCAATGCCTCGCCCCGGGGGGCGTCGGCCAGCTGGGGAGCGACGAGCGCGCCGCGAACCGCGAGGTCCGATCGGAGCAGCTCTTCGACCGAGCGTACACCTTCGGCGACGAAGAGCGAATGTTTTTCGCGCGCCTTTCGGCGCCTCAGGTCGCGCGCTAGTGTCAGGAGTTTCACGCGTTGGTTTTGGAGAGCTCAGCTGGAATAGGACTTGCCTCCGCCTCTTCTTCGGAATCTCAATGCTGGAGTACCAATGAAGCGAATTGTCGTAGGTATTGCGATCGTCTCCTCCCTCACTGCGTGCGCCATTTCCCAGCAGCAGGAAGTGCAGATGGGACAGGAATATGCGCAACAGATCAACGCGCAACTACCGATCATCCAGGATCCGGAGATAAATCGCTACGTCAACGTCCTTGGAGACTCGATCGCGCGGCTCACCAGCCGGCGTGATCTCGACTGGCAGTTCTTCATCGTCGACTCCAAGGAAGTAAACGCTTTCGCGGTACCGGGCGGCTTCGTGTACGTGAATCGCGGCCTCATCGAGCGCGCCGACCAGATGGACGAGCTCGCGGGCGTTCTGGGTCACGAGATCGGACACGTGGTGAGGCGGCACACCGTGAAGCAGATGGAGAAGCAGCAGGGCGCGAACGTCGGCATAACCCTCGCCTGTGTTCTTACTGGCGTCTGCAACAACCAGGCGGCTGGCGCCGCGATCAATGTCCTCGGCGGCGCCGTGTTCGCCCGGTTTAGCCGGCAGGACGAGGCCGAAGCGGATCAGGAAGGATTCAACAACGTCGTGCGCGCGGGAGTCAGCCCGGCCGGAATGGTCACAATGTTCCAGAAGCTGCTCGAAGAACGGAAAAACCACCCCGGAGCAGTCGAATCGATGTTCCTCACCCACCCGCTCGAGGAAGACCGCATTCAGGCGATTCAGGCCCGCATCAATCAGCTCCCGCCCAGCACCCTCGCTTCACTCGGCACCGATTCCCGCAACTTCCACGCGTTCAAGTCGAGAATCATGTCCTTGCCGCCGTCGCCGCCTCCGCGCCAGGTCCAATAGCCGCGTCGATTCGCACAGTCGATTCGCCCGTCTTATGATGCGCCGTGAACCTTCGCGGCGCATCTTTCGTTTATGAGGATTGCGCTCACAATAGCGGGCTCCGATTCCGGCGGCGGCGCCGGCATTCAGGCCGACCTGAAGACATTTCAGAGGTTCGGCGTGTTCGGGACGTCGGCCATCACTGCCGTCACAGCACAGAACACACTGGGTGTCAGCAGTTGGGATGCGGTATCGCCCGCCATGGTCCGCGCGCAGATCGATGCGGTCGCCCAGGATCTCTTCCCGGGTGCGTTCAAGACGGGGATGCTCGCGAACGCGGCCGTCGCGTCAATCGTCGCCGCGGCGATCCGCGACCATTCGCTTCACAACTACGTCCTCGATCCGGTGATGGTCGCGACTTCGGGCGATGTGCTGTTCGAGCCTGACACCATCGACGTGATCCGCCGCGAGCTGCTTCCGCAGGCGGCTCTCGTCACACCCAATCTTCACGAGGCAATCATTCTCTCCGGCGAGAAGATCGACGACGAGGACTCCATGGCTCATGCCGCCGAAGTGCTGGTGAACGACATGGGGGCGCGGGCGGCGCTCATCAAAGGCGGTCATCTCGAGTCGGGCAACAGAGTGATCGACGTGCTCTACGATGGAGATATCCGCACGTTCCGGGGGCAGCGGTTGGCCACGACGAGCACACACGGAACGGGGTGCACTTTATCCGCCGCCATCACGGCACAGTTGGCGAAGGGAGAGTCGCTGCACTCGGCTGTCCGCCGTTCGATCGAATACGTTCACAACGCGATCGCCAGCGCGCCCGGACTGGGATCGGGTCACGGGCCCCTCAACCACCTTGCAGAGGATAGCTGACGCACGGCGACGACAACTGCAAACTGTGACTGCAACTTCGAGAACATCAAGGTAAGAGGAATCAGGTAATAGGAACGAGGTGTAAGGTCAGACCTG
>JADGQU010000323.1 GCA_017881545.1 Gemmatimonadaceae bacterium | reverse complement strand
TCCCAATCGCCGTTCACGCGCAGCGGCTTGGCATCTACACGCTCTCGCTTACCGCGATCGTCGCGATGCTGCTGCTGTTGTTCGCGAGCACGATCTGGCTCCGCGGACCTCAAGGCAAGCCTCTTTCGTCGGTCGCGATCACGGCATTCGGAGTGATGTATGCCGGACTCTTTTCATACATCTACGCGCTTCGCTACCACGACTACGCCGTCGGGGCGGCGGCGGGAACGGCGCTCGTCTTCCTGCCCATCCTCCTGACGTGGTCAACCGATGTGGGCGCCTATGCGTTCGGGAGGTTGTTCGGAAGGAAGAAGCTGATTCCATCTGTCAGTCCCGGAAAGACCGTCGAAGGCGCGGTGGGCGGCCTGGGCCTCGCCATCGTCATCTGCCTGCTCTACGTGCGGTTCATCCTCATGCCGTACGCCCAGCTCGGACTCACGATCCAGGGCGCTGTTCTCTTCGCCATTGTAATCAGTGTGGCTGCGCAGACAGGGGATCTCGCCGAGTCGCTGCTCAAGCGTGAGGCGGGTGTGAAGGACAGCTCGCGCATCATACCAGGGCATGGAGGAATTCTCGATCGCTTCGACAGCCTGCTGTTCGTGATGCCGGTTGCGTTCCTACTGCTGGGGCGCCTGCTGCTCCCAATACCGTGACTCCCGTCGCCGCGCCCAAAGGGGTGGCGGTGCTCGGCTCGACGGGGTCGATAGGGACGACAGCGCTCCGGGTACTGGACAGGCAGCGCGCAAGGTTCCGCGTCACGGCTCTCACCGCGAACAGCAACGGCGCTCTATTGAGAGAGCAGGCGCGAAAGTTCTCACCCGCATTCGTCGGCATGGTGGAACTACAGGCCGACGCGGACGATGCGTGGAAGAGCGGGACAGAGGCTCTGATCGCAGCCGCCACTCGCGATGACGTGGACATTGTGCTGAACGCGATCGTCGGCGCGGCGGGACTCGACGCCACGCTGGCCGCGCTCGAGGGGGGAAAGCGCGTCGCGCTCGCCAACAAGGAGACGCTGGTCATCGCCGGAGATCTGGTGAGGCAGGCGTGCGCCGCTGGATCGGGTGAAGTGATTCCGGTCGACAGCGAGCACAGCGCAATCCTTCAGTGCATCACCGGACATCCGACGTCGGCGGTGCGCCGCGTCGTGCTCACCGCGTCGGGCGGACCATTTCGGGGCTGGAGCGCGGAACGGCTCGGGTCGGCGACCGTTGATGACGCGCTGCGCCATCCGACCTGGCAAATGGGCCGGAAGATCACGATCGACAGCGCGACGCTCGCCAACAAGGCACTCGAGGTCATAGAAGCACATTTCCTCTTCGGACTTCCTTACGATCGCATCGATGTCGTGGTTCATCCGCAGAGCGTGGTGCACTCGTTCGTCGAATTCATCGACGGCAGCGTCGTTGCCCAGATGAGCATTCCGACAATGGAGCTGCCGGTGCTCTACGCTCTGACGCATCCTGAACGCGTTGCCGACGACGGTGTACCACCCTTCGATCCTGTTAAACTTTCTCCGATGACCTACGAGCCCGTCGACCACGAGCGATTCCCGGCCCTTCGACTCGGCATCTCCGCCGGAATGGCGGGCGGTGCCGCGCCCGCGGTATTCAACGCTGCCAACGAGTGCGCAGTCGCGGCGTTCCTCGCCGGCAAGGTCCGCTTTCCGGATATTCCTCGCGCAATCTCCTCCGCGCTCGACAAGCTGAGCGACATGCCCGCTGGAACGCGCGAGCAGCTGCTGGCGGCGGATGAGGCAGGGCGCCGACATGTGCGGGAGATGTTCAATTGCTAAGCTGGCTCGCACCAATCATCGTCTTCGGGCTCGTCGTGTTCGTGCACGAGCTCGGACACTTCATCGCCGCCAAGCTGACCGGCGTGTACGCGCCGCGATTCTCGATTGGATTCGGCCCGTCTCTGCTCAAGAAGCGAATCGGTGAGACCGAGTACGTTCTCGCCGCGTTTCCGCTCGGCGGATACGTGCGGATGGCATCGCGCGAAGACGAGGCCACCGCGTTTCTCGAGGGTGGAAGCGAGAATTCTGCTGTGCGGGCCGATAATCCCAAGGACGGATTCGATCCCAACGCGATGATTCCATTCGGCCCCAAGCCGATTCCGGAATCGCGCTGGTTCGAGTCAAAGCCACTGGTCGCGCGCCTCTTCATCATGCTCGCCGGCGTGACGATGAACGCGCTCCTCGCCTACGGCATCTACGTCGGGCTGCTGCTGCACTCGGGGTATCCGACGCCGATTCCCATCGCCGCGGCCGTGACTGCCGGAAAGCCCGCGGCACTCGCCGGAATTCAGGTGGGAGACAGCATCGCAACGCTCAACGGACGGCCGCTCGCTAACTGGGAAACCCTCCTCGACAGCATCGGCGCGTCGGCGAACCGTCAACTGGAGCTTGGAGTGGTCCGGCGTGGGCAAACGGTGGATATCCGGGTAACCCCGGCAGCTGAGGTCCTGGCCGACCCGCGCACCGGTGTCAAAAGGCCGGTCGGCAGGATCGGCATGGTGGCGAGCGAAGGATTCACTCCGATTTCCGTGCCCCAGGCGTTCGGCGCCGCGTGGACCCTGACGATCGACAACGGCGGCAGAATATTCTCAGCGCTGGGCCAGCTCGCGCATGGCGTCGGTGTCAAGGATCTTGGGGGACCGATCGCAATCGCGCAGGTGTCGGTTCAGGCGGCCCGCGGCGGAATAGAGACGCTATTGCTGCTCGTAGCGCTCATCAGCATCAACGTCGCGGTGTTCAACCTGCTGCCCATCCCGATCCTGGATGGTGGGCAGATCGTTCTCAACGTGGCGGAGACGATCAAGGGAAGCGCGTTCAGCACGCAGACCCGCGAGCGCATACTCAAGGGTGGGCTATTGATCATCGGGCTCCTTTTCGTCACTGTGATGTTCAACGACTTAAGCCGCAATATGCAGAGCATCGTCCATTTCTTCGGACGCATTTTCGGGCGTTCAGGCTAAACCATTCGGCGTTTGGTCTCGTAGGGTCGAAATTCCACTCTCGCGCGGATCCGGATGGCAGATTTCAAAGCAGAAGATCATCGCCTGACCAAACCGGCGGAGCCCCGGTCGCTCGGTTACACGGGCGAGCTGAGCCAGCAACTCGAGCCGACAAGCGGGTACGAGGAGCCGGGCCGGCAGGTGGTTTCGAATGCCCGGTCGACGTCGGGCGTCGTCTCGTTTCTCAGCAGCCACGAGAGGGAAGGGCGTTGGCAATTGCCGAGACGGTTCCGCGCGCTCGCGGTCATGGGAAACGTCGAGCTCGATTTGCGAGCGGCCGAGATCGGGTACGGTCTCTCCGTGATCGAAGCCGTCGCGGTTTTCGGCAACATCGAGATCACGATCTCGCCCGAGATTGCGGTTGAATGCGATGGGGATTCGCTCCTCGGCACCTTCGTTCTCAAGTACGATGGACGCGCGAATCCGGCGGTGGCGAGTCGCGACAGGGTCATAAGCGTCACCGGGACCGCTTACGCTGGTGCCGTCACCGTCACCGTGAAAGGTCCGGACGAGAAGCTGCTCGCCAAGCTCGGGCGCACCTTCGGGTTCGGCGAGACGTAGGCGACTCGCTCCTCGCCATTTCGCTCTGCCCCATGAATTGAACGGCGAGCGCTTCGCGGCTAAATTTGACAGTTATGGCTTTTCCCGACCCGGCCGAGCGCGTCGCCGATGTGCGAGCCAGGATCGCCGCGGCTGTCGCGCGCGGTGGTCACGGGCAGCAGGTCACGATCGTCGCGGTCACGAAGACGCACGGCGCGGA
>JADGQU010000322.1 GCA_017881545.1 Gemmatimonadaceae bacterium | reverse complement strand
ACCAGCTGCACGCCCGCATTCCCCGCCTTACGGCCGAGGTGACCGTAGACGGGGTGCTCAACGAGCCGGTGTGGCAGCAGGCGGACGTGCTCACGGGATTCTCGGAGTTTTCGCCGCACGACGGAATCCCCGCGGCTGATTCCACGCAGGTGCTCGTCTGGTATTCGCCGACTGCTTTGCATTTCGGTATTCGCGCGTTCGAGCCGCACGGCGCCGTGCACGCGACGCTCGCCGATCGCGACAAGATCTCGTCCGATGACAACGTGCAGATCATGCTCGGGACTTTTCACGATCACCGCCAGGCCTACGTCTTTGGCGTCAACCCGCTCGGCATCCAGATGGATGGGACGATCGTGGAGCAGGGACAAGTCCTCACGGGCGGCTGGACGCCGACCATCTCCGGACGCGTAGCTCCGGATCTGAGCCAGGATTTCGTCTTCACGTCCAAAGGCCGCTTGACTGATTATGGCTACGAAGTCGAGATCCGGATTCCGCTCAAGAGCCTCAAGTACCAAACCGGTGACGAGCAGAGCTGGGATCTCAACATCGTGCGTGAGGTGCAGCACTCCGGAGCCGAAGATTCCTGGGTGCCGGCCAAACGCTCGACCACGTCCTTCCTCGCGCAATCCGGCACGCTCGACGGGCTCACGGGGCTCACGCGCGGACTCGTGCTCGACGTGAATCCATCCGTTACGGAGCGCGTTACCGGTGGGCCGAGTGCGCGCGGGTGGGATTACAATCGCGCGGCGCCGCAGCTGGGAGGGAGAGTTCAGTGGGGAATCACGAACACCCTCACGCTCAACGGCGCGGTGAATCCTGACTTCGCGGAGGTCGAGTCCGACGCGGGCCAATTCGTGATCGATCCGCGACAGGCGCTCTTCTTTCCGGAGAAGCGACCGTTCTTCCTCGAGGGACTGGAGGCGTTCAGCACGCCCCACAATCTCATTTACACGCGGCGCATCGTGCAGCCGGATGCCGCGCTCAAGCTGACGGGCAAGGTCGCCGGTCTGAGCCTCGGCGTCCTGTCGGCTGCCGACGATCGAAGTTTGTCGGCGACGGGGCGCGAGCGGGCGGTCTACAACATCATCCGCGCGCAACGCGACATCGGTGGTCAGTCGCGTATCGGCGTCGCTTACACTGACCGCGTGCTCGGCGGCGATTACAATCGCGTTGCCGACGTGGATGGCCGAGTCGTGTTCGGCGACGTTTACAGCACTTCATTTCAGGCCGCGGGAAGCTTCGACAAGTCGGGTAGCGTCGTGCGAAATGCGCCGCTCTGGGAAGGAGTCTTCGCGCGCAACGGCAAGCAGTTCGGCTTGCGCTACGTGTTGACCGGAATCAGCGAAGATTTCCGCGCGGGAAGCGGCTTCATCTCGCGGCCGGGAATCGTGCACGCCGGTGTCGATCACCATATGACCTGGTTCGGGGAGCGTGGCTCGAAGGTCGAGTCGCTCACCGGCGACCTTCTGCTCGACGACCAGTGGCAGTACTCGCATTTCATGCGTCGTGGGGACGCCCAGGACAAGAAGCTCCACCTCGGTGCCAACGCCGGACTTCGCGGCGGCTGGAACGTCGGGCTCGGTGTTTACTGGGAGACCTTCGGCTTCGACCGCGGGTTGTACTCGTCGTACAGGATTCTCGCCCCAACGGGTGACACGCTGCCGTTCGTGGGCAGGCCGCGCATCACCAATCGCGATTACGTGTTCACGCTGGTGACGCCGCAGTGGTCCAAGTTCAGCGCGAATCTGCTATACGTGGGTGGCCAGGACGAGAATTTCTTCGAGTGGGCGCAGGCGAACATCGACCTCGTGCAGCTCGGGCTGAGCGTGAGGCCAAGCGATCGCGCGCGCATCGACGGAACCATGACGTACCAGGATTACTGGCGGCGCAGCGATCACACGCTTGTCGGACGCAACATGATTCCACGAGTGAAGCTCGAGTATCAGCTCACGCGCGCGATCTTCATGCGCCTGGTGGGGGAGTACGATCTCAGCCAGAACGACGATCTGCGCGATGAGACGCGGACGAACTTTCCGCTCCTCATCGGTGGACAGCTCGCCGCGGCATCGCGCGCGCGGTCGTTACACGGAGACTATCTGTTCTCGTATCAGCCGATGCCTGGAACAGTTTTGTTCCTTGGCTACGGCAGCCAGGCGGACGGCCTTCCCGATCAGACGCAGCGGTTCAATTGGCAGCCGCTCAAGCGAACATCGGATTACTTCTTCGTGAAATACAGCTACCTGCTGCGGATGTAGGTCGAGTAGGCACCGCTTGGGAGCCTTTCTGGCGGCGTTTGGCACCGTTCCAGTTGCGCCCCTCAACGGGACGAGTCCTTGCAGAAGATACAGGGTTCCATCCGTATCTTCCCCCGTCGCGCAGGTACGCATATCATCGCACCAGCCCATGATCCGGCGCGGCCGCTCTCGCCCTCGCTGAACGATCCGCTCGGATATTTCTCGAGTGAAGCGCGCACTATGTCCCGGGTCGGGAAATTGATCACGCGGAGATCGGATAGCTGGTTGGGCTACGGCGTTCGTGTTGCGCTGTTGGCGGCGACCTACGTCCTTGCCGGCCGGCTCGGTTTCATGGTGTCGGCAATCGATCCCGTAGTCTCCTCAGTGTGGGCGCCATCCGGCGTCGCCCTCGCGGCCTTGCTGCTGATGGGCGCTCGGTTCTGGCCTGGAATTACCCTTGGGGCGTTAGTCCTCTACCTCACTGGCACCATGGCGCCCCTCCCGGCGACGGTCATCGCAGCCGGGAATACTCTCGAAGCACTCATAGGCGCGTGGCTGCTTACGTCCGTCGGATTCCGGCTGTCACTCGAGCGCTTGCGAGACGTGTTGGCGTTTGTGGTGCTCGGAGCCGTCGCCAGTACGCCCGTAAGTGCAACCATTGGGGTGAGTGTCCTCGCCCTTGCCCGCGGCGCGGCCGAAATGCCGGACTGGACTATTTGGACCACGTGGTTCTCGGGTGATGCCATCGGCATCGTGCTGATTACGCCGCTCATCCTCGCCTGGGCGGCTGGCCCTCCGCTGCGAGTTTCCCGGCGCGATGTGATCGAGGGAAGCGTTTTGGCCACCCTCCTCATCGCATGTGCGGTCGTGCTCTGGGAGGCGCCGGTCAGCTACGTGTACGCCATCTTTCCGCTGACAATCTGGGCTGCTCTCCGATTCGGAATCCGGGGCGCAACGGCCGCAGCCCTTGTCGTATCCGCGGTTGCTGTCGGGTACACCGTGAGCGGGGTCGGTCCCTTCGTGACCTCCACACCGGTGAACAACCTCTTCCAACTCCAGACCTTCATCGGAATCCTCGCGATTACCAACCTGATCATCTCTGCGGTCATCGCCGAAAGGCGGGCCGCGGAGTCCGCCCTCCGACGATCGCGTCAGCAACATCAGGACATAGTCAACTACGCCTCTGTGGGAGTGCTTCAGACCGACTTCGAGGGGAAGATCCTGCTCGCAAACCCGGCCATCGCCCACATCCTCGGTTACGAGAAACCAGAGCACCTGATAGGCCTGAACATGCCCGACGACGTGTACTGGGATCCGACACAGCGTGGCGCGATCATCAGCCGATTTGATGAACTCGGCGGTGGAGACGCGGCGGAGGTCCAATGGAAACGCAAGGACGGATCGCCGATCTGGGTCGATGTCCATGGGCGCTCGGTCAGGGATGGCGCTGCGTCGTACTTCGAAGGCTTCGTCTACGACCTCACGAGCCGCAAAGAGCTCGAATCGCAATTCCGACAGTCGCAGAAGATGGAAGCCGTCGGCC
>JADGQU010000321.1 GCA_017881545.1 Gemmatimonadaceae bacterium | reverse complement strand
CCGACCCTGGCGCGAAGTTCGCGGGCGAGAGTACCGCGAGGAGCGCTAGCACGAGCGCGAATCCGCCGATGACTTCTGCCAGGAGATTGGCGAGGGGCTGACGGATCGCGGGTGTCGTCGAGAATACCGCGAGCTTGGCCACCGGATCCGGCGTCGCCTTCCAATGCGGCAGATACGCGAGCCAGACGATGACACCGCCCAGGAATCCACCGACGATCTGGGCGGCGATGTACATGGGAACCTTGGCCCAATCGAAAGCTCCGATGGCCGCCAGCGAAATCGTCACCGCAGGATTCAAGTGCGCGCCGCTGATGCTGTTCACGCAGTAGACGGCGATCGTGACGCCGAACGCCCAGCCCGCGGTGATGACGATCCAGCCGGAATTATTCCCCTTCGTGCGCTGAAGAACGACGTTGGCAACGACGCCATCGCCGAGGACGATCAGAATCGCAGTGCCGAAGACCTCGGCGAGGATAGGTGACATGTTGATTCGGTGAAGGGTCCGGCGGCTCCGCGCTCGAGCGGAGCTCGCCTGGCCCGCTTCCCCTTACCCGGCGAAGCAGTACGCGCAGCCCAGCTCCTGCGCCCGGCCCACGCCCAGCACACCGGACGGTACCATCTGCACGCCCGGCAGCAGGCCGGCGACCCATTCTTTTTTCACTGCGTCAGGATCGAGGCCCATCTTCTTGGCCGCGCCACTGCTGTAAATGGTCATCGCGACGTCGCACGCGCCCACGAGGACGCCCGATTTGAGCAGCTCGGCGATGCCCAGGCCCGGAATGGGAAGGCCCGTGATCGTGGCGTACGGATTCCGCTTGGCCGGCGCGTCGCCGTCCTTGATCCCGAACGTCTCACCGAGATTGTACTTGGCCCAGACGGCGTCACTCAGCGCGAGCGGGAGCGCCCCGTGCCGCAGGATGACGACGGCGGTGGCCGGACCAGGCCACGTGGCGGCCATAGAGTTGAGGTAGACGCGGGGCCAGATGGCCACCAGGCCGCTATTCGGCTCCGGCGCGTCGAAGATCATCTTGTGCTTTCCCTGGATCTTGCTGAACCAGGCGTCGAGCGCGGGATCGAACGAGCCCTCGCCCGGCGTAGTTTCGGCAGCGAGGCGGGTCGGGAGTACGCCACTCAGCCCGGCTGCGGCTGCTGCCGCGGCGATGCTGCCGAGGAAGCCGCGGCGCGGGGTGGTGGACGTGATGAGGTCTGACATGGGGGCACCCCTCCTGGCCAATGGCCAATGATTTGGTTAGCGACCGCCAAACTAGCACTATTCCCGGAGTGCGTAAGGGGCGCTGGAGGAACGGCCCGGCTTCGCTAGCTTTTGGACCATGACGACCAATAAACCAACAATTGCGATCCTCACCGGCGGCGGCGACGTTCCCGGTCTCAACCCCGCCATCCGGGCGATCACGATCCGCGCGCTGCGCGAAGGGTACCGCGTCTTCGGCCTTCGACGCGGCTGGGCGGGACTCGTCGACTACAACCGCGACGCCGGCGCCGACAACTCCGAATGCGTGCTGGAGCTATCGGAGGCCGACGTGAATCGCGCCGGCCGCACCGGCGGCACTTTCCTCCACACCTCTCGAACGCGGCCGAGCCACCTGCCGCTCGCGCGCATGCCGGCGCATCTCACCGGCTACGACAAGCCGGTCAACGACATCACGAAGGACGTGCTCAAGAACCTCGAGCACATCGGTGTCGACGTGCTGATCCCGATCGGCGGTGACGACACTCTCAGCTACGGCAAACGGCTGCACGACGAAGGGATGAAGGTCGTCGCTATTCCGAAGACGATGGACAATGACGTGTTCGGCACCGACTACTGCATCGGCTTCAGCACGTGCGTCACGCGAACTATCGAGCTCACGCACCGGCTGCGCACCTCGGCGGGTTCACACGAGCGCTTTCTCGTCATCGAAGTCTTCGGACGATATGCGGGCTTCACGGCGCTGCTGCCGACGATGGCCGGCGCGGCTGACCGCTGTCTCATCCCGGAGTACGCGGCCGACATGGAGCATCTCACCGAGCTGATGGTCTATGACCACAACAGGAATCCCAGCAAGTACTCGGTGGTGCTGGTGTCGGAAGGAGCAAACCTCCAGGCACATGAAGGCATGAGCTTCGAGAGCGAAGAGATGGACATGTTCGGACACCGCAAGCTCGGCGGCATCGGCGACAAGGTCGCCGCGGCGCTCAAGGAGTATTCACCCAAGTACAACAACGGCCGCCGTATCGACGTCGTCAATCAACGACTCGGCTATCTCGTTCGCTCGGGCGATCCGGATGCGCTCGACTCGATCGTGCCGATGGCATTTGGAAATCTTGCCCTCGACTTGATTCTGAAGAAGGAATTCGGCCGGCTCGTGAGCGTGCACAAGGGCTTTTACGACAGCGTGCCCATCACGAGCGTGACGTCGGAGAAGAAAACTGTCAACGTCGAGAAGTACTACAACACGGATCGGTTGCGGCCGATCTACGAGTTCGACGGGGCGCCGCTGTTCATCATGACGAGTGACTGAGGGAAGGGGGAAGGGGGACGGGGGACGGCGAAGACGCGCCCCTCTTCCCTCTTCCCTCTTCCCCCTACGGGCGCAACGGCCGCGCGAGCGCGCGATCCCACTCGGCGAGCGCGGGCTTGGCGTGAAAGTCTACGTCCACGAGACCGAGCTGCGCGAATAGTGGCAGGATCGATCCCGGAGGCACCGGATAGGCACTCAGATCGAGATCGGTGAATGAGATTTGAGTGACCGCGACGAGCGCCCCGCGGTCGGCGAGCTCCATCTGTCGTTTGATCCAGAGCGCCTGCCGGTCGGGCGATGATGTCACGCCCGTCACCGACCCCGACGACCATCCGCCTTCGACGACGAGCAGCGGCAGCTTCGTCGCGCTGGATTCGTTCAGACGCGCGTAGTAGTCCACCGGAACATCGGCTGGCTCGGCGAAGCCGGCGAGAAAGGGATAAGACGAGAGTCCGAGCGCCTTGATGAATGGAAAATCAGCGCGGTCCGCGTCGGTCCCCACAAAGTGCCCGACGCCGGGAAGCCGACCCCACGCCGTCTCCACCTGCACGGAGACGAAGCGCTTGGCCAGCGAGCCCTGCGCCAGGAGAGTGCTCTCCCCTCCCGCGGCGATCGTGCGCACCCCTGCGTATACACTCGCCGGCGCGACCGCGCGCACCAGATTCGTCTCCATGGCGAGTCCGAGATACTCCGGGTGCAGGATACTGTCGATCGCGGCGACGTACTCGCGATAGCGTTGCTGCACCGAAGGCTCTGTGATGCTCCGGCCGAGGGCGACCAAGTCCGGGGCTTCGCGATCGCGCGCGAGTCCATCGGTGACATCGAGCTGCACGATCAGGGGAAGTCCGCGACTGTGATAAAGCGCCGCGACCTGCTGGAGGTCACGCCGCACGAGCTCGGCGGCGCTCGTATCGGCGAGGAGCGCGCGCCACGGCACGCCCTGCGTGATCTGCGCGATGTCGGCATGTGGCCGCCACGCCTCGATGGTCTGCAACACCGATGCGGTCGTGAGCCGCGGTGGGGTATCTGAAAAGCCGAGCCGGTATGTTCGAGTCGGCGCGGAAGGCGGAGCGACTTCGCTCGAGCACGTCACGATCGCGCCGGCCAGGAGCGCCGTCGAAGCAGCGACAAGGAGGAGACGTTTCATCATCCGTCTATACCCTCGCCGACCTGAATCGATAGCACCGGGTCCGCCAAAGCCCTTAGTCGCATGGCCATCATCTCCTCCCGATTTGGCGCTCCATCCACTGCAACGTACATTG
>JADGQU010000320.1 GCA_017881545.1 Gemmatimonadaceae bacterium | reverse complement strand
CAGGCTTTGTTCCCCCAGTACAGTGGTTCGGGGCAGCACCAAGCGCGCCAGGAACCCCTCCCATTAGCGAGCGGTTGGCGGCGGATTGCCCGCGGCTATACGCGCTCGCCGCCGGTGATTCCAGGCCGCATAAACGTTGTAAGCGGGACCGATGACCGCGGCCTGAATCAGGACTTCTGGACGCGCGAGCCCACCCTGCCGGAACGCGAAATCATGGACTAGGATTCCGTCAGGGACAGCACATTCCCATCCGGGTCCTTGAACCACACCACCTTCGCCCCGCTCGGCGAGTTCCAGACGCCAAGCTTGTCCTGCTGCATTCCGGGGTACCGTTCGAACTTGACCCCCTTCAACTGGAGACCCCTGGCGACCTTGACGATGTCGACCACGGTCCAGCCGAGTATGGTGAATGGCGCGGGCTCGAAGCCAGGGACACTCGAGACGTCGACGACGCGAACCATTCTCCCATGCGCCTCGAAAACCAGCGCGAACTGGTCGTCGCTCAGAAAGCGGAGCCCAATCGTCTTCTCGTAGAACGGGCGCGCCTTCTCCCTGTTTCTGGTCGGAACGAATGCGATGATGTCCATCGTGCCCAACATCGAACCTCCTCGGAAAGGTCAGGTAAAAATCGGCCGCAGTCTCTGCTCGCTCGCCCTCCGGAACGGATAGCTGAGCGCCAACCGATCATCGAGTGCCGGATTCGGTGGATTGCTTCCTTGCAGAAAAAGCCATTCGACGTCGACGAACTCGCCGCTCTTCGCCATTCCGATGCCGACCTGTCTCTCAAGGTCGAGCTCGTGCTTTGATGCCACGGACAGGCTGTGCAAGGCGCTGAGCGCGCGGTCATGAAACTCTGTCGTCACCGGCAGGATGAGAAAGCCGCACCCCGTCCGCCCCGATGCAATCCGGTACGGCAGCTCGAAGCTGTCGGTGCGGACCGCTTCCAGCGCCAGATGCAGCTCCAGCTTGAGCGCGCGCAGCTCGTACCGCCCCAGCAACGCGAGCTCGGAAAGAATCTCGTAGCAGTCCGAGTCGGCATACTCCCCCTCGTGCGCCGCGATGCTGCTGGCGAGGGTCTCCAGCACAAAGGAGAACTCGCACGCGGCCGGCCCCCCGCGTGAGAGCGCCTCACCCTCGAATCTCGGATCGGGGGGCGACGAAAAATCTTCCAGCAGGTACTGCCCGATCAGGGCCGACTCGCTAACAGCGGTCGAAGGCGGATCCCAGTTGAGAAGAATGTCGCGCCGGAAGCTGAAGTAGTCGACCAACTCCGCCGGCGTGACGAAGTGCTCGCAGATCTCGAAGTAGTCGGCGTCCCTCAGGACGTGGACGAAGCCGCCGCTGCGACCCTTCTTGAACCGTGCCGCCCGGAACGCGCGCGATTTCTCGGGCACGCGGTAGATGATCATGCTGACGAATGAATCAGGCTCCTTCGGCGATACCATGACGCGGTGCCCGAAATGATTCACCAATGACAAACCCGCGTAGGCGCCGAGCAGCTCGCGGGTGTTCTGGATCCGCTTGACTCCTTTCCTCACGACGTGGCCGGAGACCCACTTCTCGAGATCCCCGGATTTGGATGCGGCCGTCTGCGCTCGCTCGCACAGCTCGAAGATGAACAGGATGCCGTCCATCAGCACCACCCTGTCGGCGAGCTCCACGTCTTTTTCGAAATTGATCGGCAACTGGCTCGCCGGGTACGAAAAAGCTCTCATGAAGACGTTCGCGTGCTGTTGCGCGGCATGATCGTGCAAAAGGCTGGTGGGGTTCCTGACGCTCGCTTTCACTCAGAACCGTCTCTGCCGTCGTTCCCGCGCCAGCAGCAGCACGGCACCAAGGAGACCGGTGATGATGCAAAAGAGGTAAAGCACCTGGATGCTCACGAGATCGCGCAGCGGATTCGCGTCGGTGAACGGCCTGAAGGGGCGGATGTCTTCGTGCATGATGCCGTCGAGCACCGAGTGGAAGACCCCGCCAAAGATTCCGCTCACGACTGCCACAGGTAATCGGAACTCGGCCGCCAGCGCCTCGGGCATGATATCCCGGGGACGCGCCCACCGGCGGCCAACCCGGGAAACGATCAGTCCGCACAGCATCCCGATCAACCCGCCGAGGAGAAACGTGTGAGCCTGCCGATGCACGGGGTATTCGCCGCGCACTATGTAATAACCCGACTCGACATCGATCACGACCTGCGCGAGCGAGTACGCCGCCATCGAGAATTGGCGTGGCGTGGCAGCCTTGATGAGAAGGCCCGGACCGAGGTGAAACGGGGTTAATGGCATGGCGCTCCTGCCAATTTATCCAGCCGCGAACGCATCCGACTAGGACGCCGCGTCCGGATCGCGCATATGGGCTAGTCCGGCATCATCCTTCCTTTGATCGCAGCAGGGCGGCGACGGCATCGAGTCCGCGCTTTTTCGCGAGATCCGCGGCGGTCTGACCCTGTCTGTTGCGTACCGTCGGATCGGCTCCGCCGGCGAGAAACATCTCGGCAACTTCCAGCGCGAGCGCCTCGTCGGGAGGCAGCCACATTAGCGGCGTCTCGTAGTCACCGCGCGCCTTCGCGAGGCTCGGCTCGGCGGCCAGCACATCGCGCAACCGTTCGACACTCCCGATGAAAGCGAGACTCCAGACATCTCTGCTGAGAGGAGCCAGAAACTGGATCATGCGCTGCTTCTGCCCCCACACAGCGAACCAGAGGGGAGTCGCGCTGTACCGGGTCTCCCGCGGATCGATTTGAGCGCCCCGCTCGACGAGCAGCTTCGTCACGCGCATTGAATCGTTGTAGGCGGCCGAATGCAGTGGTCGTTCCTCGCCTTTCCAGGAATCCGCGATGTCAGGGGACATTCCGAGATCGAGCAGCAGCTCCACGGCATCCACTCGATCACTCGCGGCAGCGAAGGACATCGGCTTTGCGAAGGACAAATACTCGGGGTGTCCGGCAAGAAGCTCCTCTGCCTCCTTGCGATTGAGTCTGAGACAGGCGGCGGCGAAGTCTTCCTTTCCCCCTAGCGTCGGGGCGCTGCGCGTTGCCCCGTGACGCGCCAGAAGTTCGGCGATTTCTGGGGATCCTTTGAGAAGTGCCTCCTCGTAGAGCGTCAATGACGACATTCGCGCGAAAGCGTCGTGGGAATGTCTTCCATGATTCGGGGCGAGAGGCGGGTTGGGATTCGCACCGTGGTCCAGAATCCACCGGGCCAGCTCGGAATTGTTGCGATCGATCGCCGTGCCGAGCAGGAATCGCGCGCCGCATCCGTAGCCACCCATGTCGAACATCGACCAGTTGGGATCCGCCCAGGGTGCCTCGTCGTGGACCTTCACGGCGTGCGAGTAGGCGATCTCGAGGTACCACTGCACGTCGCCCTTGAAGTGCGTGTTGTAAGTGACTTGCAAGTCGTACGGAATGGCGCCACGGTCGACCAGCAATCGCACGAGATCGTCGCGCCCCGGATGCGGGGGACGATTCTCCTCACCTTCTCCGATGACCCCGACCAGCGGGGTGTAGCGGCTGTCGCCCGCCATGAAGTAGGCGTTCGGATTCGCGCCATGATCCAGCAGCAGTTTCGCGATTGCGAGCGCGTTGTCACTCGCCGCCGGGAGTGAGAGCCGCGTGAAGGAGAGATACAGGAGCGGCTCCCAGTTTATGGGTGCAATGTCCGTGAAGATGTCACCGAACTCTCCTGGCCGAGCATGATCGTAATAGGGTCCGGTGCTCTTCTGTGTCGCGGCCTGGGGCCGATCTCTGAGGATGCGCTCGACTTCGGTGAGATCGCCGCACACGATCGCCGT
>JADGQU010000319.1 GCA_017881545.1 Gemmatimonadaceae bacterium | reverse complement strand
ACTTTGCTCATGAGCGTAGCGCGGAGCGATCCGGATCAGGAGACTCGCGAGCAGGCGGTGTTCTGGCTGTCACAGGTGCCGGGGTCGACTGGACTCCTCGAGGAGATCCTCAAGGGCAATGGGGATGAGGGCATCAAGGAAAAAGCGCTGTTCGCCCTGTCCCAACAGAATGAGCCGAGGGCCGCGCAGAGCCTCCGGGATTTCGCCGCCCGTGAGAGCGAGAACAGCGACCTGCGCGAGAAGGCGATCTTCTGGCTCGGCCAGCGCCGCTCGACGGAGAACACGGAGTTCCTGCGCAATCTCTATTCGAGGCTCACCAACGAGGACCTGAAGGAGAAGATCCTGTTCTCTCTATCACAACAGAAGGGAGCCGGGAACGAGCAGTGGCTCATGAACATCGCCGTCAATCCGAAGGAAGACATCGAGCTGCGCAAGAAGGCGCTCTTCTGGGCGGGCCAGTCGGGTGTTGCGATCTCGGAAATCTCGAAGCTGTACGACCGAATGGGTGACAGCGAGATGCGCGAGCAGATCATCTTCGTGCTCTCGCAACGCCAGAGCGATCGGACCGCGATGGACAAGCTGTTCGACATTGCGAAAAACGAGAAGGATCCGGAGCTGCGAAAGAAGGCAATCTTCTGGCTCGGACAGTCCCGCGATCCACGCGTGCAACAGTTTCTCATGGACCTTATCAACAGATGACAACCTCCCGAATGACATCGCTCGCGGGGACGACGGCGTTCGTCCTCGCAGCTCTGGCCGGTGTGGCGGCAGTCGCGCCGGCACAGAGCATCGCGAGCAGGGTTGCTCGCGTCTCGAATGGGACCGTACGCATGACGTTCGCGGCAAAGCCGGGGATCTGCGGGAGCGGGAACTCGATCATCCATTCAAATGGCCGGGGCAGGACGACTTGGAGCGACGACAGGACCTCTCGCGACGTGGAATGGGAGAGCGATTGCAGTCATGGCCCTGCCCGCGTAGTGCTCGATCGCCGGGATGGCGAGCTGACTGATCTTCGCTTCTACGTCGGCGGGCGCTGGCGGCCCGCTGGCGCCGACGTGGTCGATCTCGGCACTGTGTCTGCGCACGACGCGGCCGACTACCTCGTCTCGATCGCGCAGAGCGAGAAGGGGAGCATGGGTGAAAAAGCGATCTTCCCCGCCACCATCGCGGATAGCGCCACCATCTGGCCGGCGCTGATCAAGATCGCTCGCAACTCCGATTTGCCGAGGGGCACTCGGACACAGTCGGTGTTCTGGCTTGGTCAGGCGGCTGGAGATGCAGCAACGGCGAATCTGAATTCGCTTGTTATCGACAATAGCGTCGACCGGGAAGTGCGGGAGCAGGCAGTGTTCGCCCTATCCCAGCGTCCTCGGGATGAGGGCGTTCCGGCGCTCATTTCCGTTGCGCGAACCAACAAAGACCCGGAGATACGGAAGAAGGCTCTCTTCTGGCTCGGCCAGTCGCACGATCCGCGCGCGCTCGATCTGTTCGAGGAGCTGCTTACAAAGAAGTAGCGGTTGTTGGCGCGGAATGATTGCAAAGGGGGGTGCACCGAAATAGCATCCCTCTTCTGCATCCAGGCCAATCGTGGATTTCACTCACATCTCTACACAGCTGTCGTCGAGTCCGCTCACCGCTCTCCCGATTCTCTTCATCGCGGGCGTGTTGACCAGCCTCGCGCCATGCATCTATCCCATGATTCCGATCACTGTGGCGATAGTCGGGGGGAGCGCCGTCGGGGAAGCGCCGCGTGCGCGCTCGCGTACGGTGTTTCTGACCTTCGCCTATGTACTCGGGCTTTCCCTCGCTTACGCGTCGCTTGGCCTGTTCGCGGGTCTCACTGGTACTCTATTCGGTTCGGTGAGCACCAATCCATGGCTGTACTTCGCGATCGCGAATCTTCTCATTCTTGCGGCACTCGCGATGCTCGACGTGATTCCGGTTCGGGTACCTTCGTGGCTCCTGACGAGAGCGGCGACCGCGGGCCAGGGAGGAAGTCTTTACGGCGTGTTCGTGATGGGGGCAGCCTCCGGACTCGTGGCGGCGCCATGCTCGGCTCCCGTCATGGCAGCAGTTCTCACCTGGGTCACGGCGACAAAGAGCGGCGTGCTCGGATTCATCTACCTGTTCGTATTCTCGCTGGGGATGTGCACGCTGCTGGTGCTGGTCGGACTCTTTAGTGGCACCCTGGCGCGCTTGCCGAAGGCAGGTACGTGGATGGTCTGGATCAAGCGGATCTTCGCGCTGATCATGTTGGGCGTTGCGGAGTATTACCTTGTGCAAATGGGGCTGCTCCTCATCTGAAAGCGTCCAAAATCGAACTAGAATCCCAACAGATGATCAATCGAAAGCTGCTCTCGACGTCGAGGCTCTCGCTCGCGGTGGTTCTCTCCGCGGCGTCGTTGGCGTCATTGGCGTCAACACCGGCGTTCGCGCAGGACCTCGGCATCGAGGTCGGCTCGAAGGCGCCGGCGGTGACGGTGCAGGCTCTCGATGGGAAACAGGTCGATCTCGGTAGCTACATCGGCAAGACGCCGATGCTGATCGAGTTCTGGGCGACGTGGTGCCCCAACTGCAGGGAGCTCATGCCGACGCTGCTCGACGCGGAGAAGAAATTCGGAAAGCAGGTGAAGTTCGTGGCGATCGCGGTGGCGATCAACCAGTCGCCAGAGAGAGTGCGGAGGTGGCTCGCGGCGAATCCGATGCCGCACGACACCTTTTACGATGGCGAGGGGAAGGCGGCCGGCGCATTCGACGCTCCCGCGACATCGTACGTCGTCGTGCTCGACAAAAAGGGTCGTGTGGTTTACACCGGACTCGGCGGAAAGCAGGACCTCGAGGCGGCGTTGAAGAAGGCACTTTAGCCCCGGTGTTGCCGCTGAACCTGTCGCCAAAAGAAAAAGAGCCGCGGATAAGTCCGCGGCTCTTTTCTATTTGGTCGAATCCGGCTTTGGAGGTGGAGCGAGACTGTCCACGATCGCTGCCAGATCGGTGTAGGCTGATGGAGTGAGAACCTTGAACGGCTTGGTTACGTAAGCAATTCGTCCGTCGGGACGCACAACGAACAGGGACCGGTTGTCCAGTTTGTTCTTGGCATCGTAGGCGGCATAGAGCTGACCGACTTTCCCACCCGGGTCGCTGGCGAAGAGAACGGGGAAGTCCTCGTCCCGCGCCCACGATGCGAGCGCGGTGTCTGGATCTACACTGATGCCCAGGACGACGACGTTTCGTCCGTTGTTGAAGAGCGTGGCGTACTGATCACGGTACGCCTCCATTTGGATGGTTCAGCCCTTGGTCCGCGCCTGATAGAAGAACGCGAGCACGACGGTTCGGCCACGAAAGTCGGACAGTCTGACCGGCGTCTTGAGAAGGCCATACCTGTCCGCACCAGCAAGGGTGAAATCAGGCGCGACGTCGTTGACCGCGGGTCCGGCGGGAACCGTCGCCGCGGGAGGAGTAGTCTGCTGCGCGTGTGCAATCTGGCCGGCAGTCACAAGCGACGCCGCCGTAGCAATTGTCAGTGTCGCGATTCTTGCTCGAAGGAGCATGCTCAAATCCCCGGTGCGATATTTCGAACTACATACAACTGAACTGAACGGGATGCGAGTTGTCAGAGGCGTAGATGCCAGTTGACCGTTCACGATGCCCGGACGTCACAGAGTCTACTACACGGTTCACGCCACGGCTACCCATTGCAATCGAAAACCATCAAACTCCTCAAACAGACCGATCGCAAACCCAAATGCGCCGTCGGGAGAATCGCGCGCGCGCTGGCCGCAGTGCAATCGCTGGCTG
>JADGQU010000061.1 GCA_017881545.1 Gemmatimonadaceae bacterium | reverse complement strand
TCAATGGGGGCGAGGACGCACCGTCTTTGCCCATGCTGTAGAGATCGAAATCCGAATTGAGGGGAACGAGAAAATGATCCTTCCGTGCCGTGCCGTTGGTTTTGGGACTTTCAAGCTTGAGGTAGACATAAGGTCTATCCCAAGGGTCGTTGTAAGTGGCGCGGTTAACGGCAGCCAACGATGCCGGCAAGGAGTCGAGCGACGACAGCTCCAGCGCGATGGCTTCAATATCGCCAATGGCTTTCGCCACCCGTGCCAGATCAAGCGCCTTTTGATATTGCGGCACCGCCATTGACGCGAGCACACCAATGATCACGACGACGAGAAGGAGCTCGATCAGCGTGAAGGCTGCTGCAGTGTTTGGGCGGTAGGCTTTCGTCGTCGGCCCCCCCTTGAGGGGTGGCAAGCCTTTTTGCGCCTACGTGGAGTCAGCATGGCGTTGTCACCATCTGCTCTATCACTGGCGAACCAGGTCTGCGTGTTTGTGGGCCCAAGCGCTTGCATTAGCAGTGCCGTCAACCGAAAACGGCCAATCGGGACGTGCCGCGCACGCGTGAGCGCAACCATTAGCCTTGCTCCGCAACCCGGCGTGGGACTCCGGCAGCTAATTCGAACGCAGATTGTTCCCCGGCTGCCAGTGCCGCCTCTGACTCGCGGCGCGACGATACCACTCGTCCCTCCACGATATTGATGGAGCGGGCGGCGATTCGATGCAGCTCGACCGGATTCGGCGCAGCAAGAATGATCGTGATGCCGCGCCGAGTGAGACGAGTCAGGACCGAAACGATATCCTTGTCGAAGAGGAGACCTTCGCCGCAGAGTGTCTCGTCGAGAAGAATCGCGCGCGGCGATCCGATCAGGGATTGCGCGAGTCCGAGCCGCTGCACGAGGCTGGCCGAGAGGGTGCTCACGCGCCGCGTGGCGTGGATATGAAGACCAACCTCTCTCAGCGCGGTTTCCACCTGCGCGGCGCGGTTCGCGGTGGAGAGGTCGTGAAGCGTCGCGTAGTACTCGAGCGCTTCGCGCACCGTGAGAAAAGAGTAGTAGCCGGCGCGCTGCGGAACATAGGCGAGTCCCGCCGGAACGTGGTGACCGGTGATCTGTTCGCCGAACCAGCTGATCGTGCCCTCGTCGGTCCTGAGGAGACCGGCGAGACAGAGGAGAAGAGTGGATTTCCCCGCGCCGGGCCGGCCGACGAGTCCTACGATCTCACCGGCTGCGACGTCGAGACTGACATCGCGCAGCGCGGGAGTCGCCATGGCTCGCGATCTCGCGCCGGAGAGGTACGTCTTGTTGAGGCCCCTGACAGACAATGCGATCTGCACGGCCGATCCTCCGCAAAGTGTGCGGACAGGATCGCAGCGTTTGGCGAGGGTAGAGCAATCGTTGACTGGCTCGCGAAACCATTGCATCGCGCAATGGCGTGATTTCCACCAGGCGACATGGCGTGATTCTTCCGAGGAATCAACACTCAACCGTCATACAAACAGGAGAATGCAGTATGAGGTACTCAATGCTGAAAACCGCGCCGATGTTAATCGGCGTTGCAGCAATGATCGCCTGCGGCAGCGATTCTACAGGTCCGCCTTCACCGCTCGTCGGCAGCTAGAATGCCGTCGAATTCGTAACGACTGGAAGCTCGGGTCAGACCAACCAGATCCAGGCCGGCAGCACCCTAAGCATCAACCTCACGGCAAACGGTTCGACGACCGGTCATCTGCACATCGTCGCGTCCGGTGGAACAGCGGCGCTCGACGCCGACATGGCTGGCACGTGGACACGGACGGGGGACGTCGTCACTTTCTCCGAGGCAGCCGACACGTTCGTCCGCGACATGAATTTCGCTGTAACCGCCGCCGGAAGCTCGTGGGAACTCGTCGGCGATCAGGTCCTATCGGCAACAAGAATCCAGATCACTCTGAGCCAGGTCGTCTTGTGAGCCGCTCGAGAAGACGCTAGGCGCTCTTTTTTCGCGGCTTCTTCTCGCGAATGGCGATCAAATCGGGCGGAGGAACAGCGGAAACGAGCACCCCGCCATCGGGAACGGGCACGCGCAGCACGAAGATCCTGTCGCGCGTGCTCTTCCTGAATCCCTTCCCCTCGTAGATGCGGTTGATGAGGATCCGCCGCACGACCACCATCACCGCAACCAGCGTCGGCAGCGCAACGACGAGGCCGAGCGGACCGAGCAGCTGCCCGATCACCAGCACCGACGTGATCGTGAGCACCGGTGGCATGTCGATCTTCTTCGACATGACGAGCGGAGAAACAAGATTCCCCTCGATCAGGTGAATCACAACGCCGAGCAACAGCACGTAGACCGCCCGGGTGCCGCCGCCCGGCCCGCCGAGCACGAACAGCGCCGGCAGCGTTGTCGCGAGGAGCGTACCGAAGAACGGAATGATTGCAACGAGACCGGTGAATATTCCGAAGGTCAGCCAGTAGGGAACGTCCAGTATGTAGAGTCCCGCCGCGGTCAGTGCGGCGAGAAACGTCATCGTCAGTAGCTGACCGACGATGTAGGCGCGCAGGCCATCGGCGAGATCACGCAGAACATCACGCACGAGATCGCGATGGACCGGCGGGAAGAGAGCGATCAGCCATTCCCGATAGACACCGGGCTGAAGCGCGAGGTAGATGCTCATGACGATGACCGCGAAGCAGTCGATCATGACGCGCACGAAGGACAGCACCCTCGGCACCACCAGCGAGGCCTGATCAGAGAGCTGATTGTAGACCACGGTCATGAGCCGGTGCTCGCCCGGCTTCCAGACGTCGCGCATGGCCGGGAAGCGGGTGACGAAGTGGTCGATTCCCGTCTCCCAAGTCTCGATGTACTGTGGCATAACGACGATCAGCGCGCGCGTCTGCTCGACTACGGGCGGGAGCAGAATTGCAAACAGGCCAAGGAGCGCGGCGGCCGTTCCAAAGACGGACAGGAAGAACGCGAGCTTCGGCGGAAGGTGGGCCTTCTCGACGAAAAGATCTCTCACCGCGCCGAGGTACAGCGAGATGATGATCGCTATGAAGAGGAGTAAAAAGACGTCGGCTGTCGCTCCCAGCATCCAGAGGAGCAGGAACGTCAGAACTACGCCGGCGAGAATCGGCGCGACTTTGAAGCTTGGTGCCGCGGGGCTAGCCAAAGCTATTTGTTCTCGTCGTGGATCTCCTCGACATCAATTGCTTCTTCTTCCGCTCGCCCGCCGGCGCCGAGCGCCTTGCTGCTGGTGACGGCGCCCGCGGGGAGGACGCCCATTTTCTGCTTCAGCTGAATGAGCAACATCTCGGCCGACTGGTTTCCGCCCGCCGCCTCGAGGCGCTTGAAGTCCTTCGCCAGCTTGTCGCCCGAGAATTCCTCGTCGATCTCCGCGCTCGCTCTGATCTTCCGCTCGTTGGCGTCGATTTTTTCTTCCATACGTGCAAATGCCTCGAATGCCGACTTCTCCGAGATGTGGGACATCGTCTCGTTGATGCGCTTCTGCGCGTCGGCCCGCCGCTGCTTGGCGAGTAGGAGATTCTTCTTGCGGTTTGCCTCTTCGATGTTGTCGTTCAGGCCGCGGAGCGATTCCTTGAGGCGGTCGGTCTCCTGCTTGTGCGCCTGCCAGGTGAGATTGAGCTGATCGCCGCGCGACATGTGCTCGCTGCGACGAATGAGCGCCTGCTTGGCCAGCTCGTCCTGATTCTGCTGGACCGCGAGCATCGCCCGGCGCTCCCAGTCCTCGGCTTCCTTCAGCTCCTGCCTGGTCTGGTCGTGGAGGCGCTTCTCGTCGGCGATCGCGGCCGCGACCTGCTGCTTCGCCTTCACGAGCTGCGACCGCATGTCGAGGATGATCTGATTCAACATCTTCTCGGGCTGCTCGAATTCCGAGATCACCGCGTTGACGTTGGACCTAAATAGCATCGCGATACGATCGAAGATATTCATAGAAAGATTGGGTGGATTTCCAAGCTAAGAAACTGCAACTGCACGGGATCCGATATCTGAAAACTGCAAACTGCAACTGAACGGGAGCCGAGATCTCAACTACAAACTGAACGGGATCCGAGATCTGAGAAGCGTAGATACCAGAGTCCAGTAACCACGTCTGCGACGGACCTGAGTGGCGTAATAGTAAAGGCGGTCGGTTGTAACAGGATAGGCGCCGGATACGGTCGGAGCGGCGGTGACTACCCACTGAGATCTATGCGTCTCAGATCTCGGATCCCGTTCTTTTTCAAATCTAAAGGTTCTCACCACAATTCCGCGAAGGTACAACTTTACGCCCCGCTTCACTAGCTGATTTTACCCGTCTGCCCTCTTGATCTGGTACAACCGCTCCTTTGCCAGCCTGCGTCCGGTCGGTGTCGCCGCCAACCCCCCGCCCGCCGTTTCCCGGTAGCGGACATCCATCTCTCGCCCGATCTCGCCCATCACGTCGATCACCTCGTCCACCGGAATGGCGAAGGTGATTCCGGCCAGCGCCATCTCGATCCCAGCCAGCGCGATCGCGGCGCCGGTCGCGTTCCGGAAGACGCAGGGCAATTCGACCAGCCCGCCCAACGGATCGCAAACGAGCCCCAGCGTTCCCTGCATCGTGAGCGCCACCGCATGTCCCACCTGCGACGGCGTTCCGCCCAGCATTTCCGTAGCGGCGCCGGCCGCCATTCCGGCCGCGGCGCCCGTCTCCGCCTGGCAACCACCTTCTGCGCCCGACAGCGACGCCCGCTCCGCCACCACTGCTCCAATCAGTCCCGCGGTCGCCAGTCCGTCGACGACCTTCTCGTCCGAAACCGACTTCGCCTTCGCAAGACCGGTAAGAATCGCGGGCAGAACTCCCGCTCCGCCCGCCGTCGGCGCGGCGACGATGACGCCCATCGCCGCGTTCACCTCCTGCACCGCCAGCGCGCGAGTCAGGATGTCGCGAAACGGAGTATCCGCAAGCGGACCCTTCGCACTGGTCCGAAGCTTTGCCGCATCGCCTCCAACCAGTCCCGACGCCGAATACAAATCGCCAACCAATCCCTTCTCGATCGCGCTGCGCATCACAACGAGCGCCCGCATTAGCGCCGCACGAATGTCCTCTACCGGACGTCCCTGATCGCGCGATTCGGCCGCCAGCGCAACTTGCGCGAGCGACTTCTTCTCGCGCTCGGCGTCCTTGATCGCATCAGCGAGGGCTTTGTACACTCAGCCTCCGCTGACTTTGGGGAGCCGGCGGGTCCACCGAACCCAGTCGAGTGCGCGCAGCTCCTCGCCGGCTTTCTTGTCGGGCTCCTCGTCGCATTCGATCATCATGAATGCATCGCCACCCCTTTCCTTCCTCGACACCCTCAGCGTGGCAATGTTGATGTCGTGCTCGGCCAGGATCCCCGTGATCTTGGCGATCGAGCCCTTCTTATCCTCAGCTACGAGAACAATCGTGTGTAAGTTTCCGGTCACCTCGGCGGGGTAGCCGTCGATCTCCTGCACCAGGATCCTGCCCGCCCCCAGGGACGACCCGAGCATCGTGGCCTTTCTGCCATCCAGTTCCAGGTTGATGCGCACGGTATTGGGGTGGGCGGCGTCGGCGATCGTCACCTTCTCGAACTTGTAGTCGAGGCCTTCGCGTTCGGCGATCTGGAGCGCTTCACGGATCCGTTCGTCGTCGGGGCGGAAGCCAAGCAGTCCGCCCACGAGCGCCTTGTCGGTGCCATGGCCTTCGCCTGTGCGCGCAAAGGAGCCGTGCAGCTGAAGGAGTCCGCTCTGCGGAGTGCCACCGATCAGGCCGCGCGCGAGGAGTCCGAGCCGGCACGCGCCTGCCGTGTGCGAGGAGGAGGGACCGACCATCACGGGTCCGATTATATCGAGGAGGGAGACCATTCTTGAAAATACGATGAAGGGGGAAGGGGGAGGGGGGAAGAGGGTGGTGGCTGGGGAAAACCGGAGCCGGGAACCAGTCGCTTTGCCTGCCCGCGCAGTTCTCCTTCCCTCTTCCCCCTTCCCGCCTTACCCGGCCTTTAGCGCGACTTTCTTGCGATTTTCGCCGCCGCTCCGAGCCTTGCCGAGCAGCGGACGAAGATATTGACCCGTGTACGATTCCTTTACTGCGGCGACGTCTTCCGGAGTTCCGGCGGCTACGACATCACCGCCGCGATATCCTCCTTCCGGACCCAGATCGATAATCCAATCCGCGGTCTTGATGACGTCGAGGTTGTGCTCAATGACGAGCACGGTATTGCCTCGGTCAACAAGACGGTGCAGCACGCTCATCAGCATGCGCACGTCCTCGAAATGGAGACCCGTCGTGGGCTCGTCAAGGATATAGAACGTTCTACCCGTGTCGCGCTTCGACAGCTCCGCCGCGAGCTTGACGCGCTGGGCCTCTCCGCCCGAAAGGGTCGTGGCCGACTGACCCAGGTGGATGTAGCCGAGCCCGACGTCGAAGAGTGTCTGGAGCTTCTGGCGGACGCGCGGCTGGTTCTCGAAGAAAGCGAGCGCGTCTTCCACTGTCTGCTCGAGCACGTCGGCGATACTGAGTCCCCGAAAACGAACTTCGAGCGTCTCGCGGTTGTAGCGCTTTCCTTTGCAGACGTCGCATGGAACGTAGACGTCGGGCAGGAAGTGCATCTCGATCTTGACGAGACCATCTCCTTCGCACGCCTCGCAGCGGCCGCCCTTTACGTTGAACGAGAATCTTCCCGGCCCGTAACCGCGGATCTTCGCTTCCGGCAGTTCGGCGAACAGCTCGCGAATGGGAGTGAACAGCCCGGTGTACGTCGCCGGGTTCGACCGCGGCGTGCGACCGATCGGGCTCTGATCGATGTCGATGACTTTGTCGAGGTGCTGGAACCCGGTGATGCGCGTGTGCGCGCCGGGTATGACTCTCGCGCGGTAGAAATGCCTTGCCATGGCGCGGTGCAGGATGTCCTCGATGAGCGTGGACTTCCCACTGCCGGACACACCGGTGACCGCAACGAAAAGTCCGAGCGGAATCTCGACGTCGAGGTCTCGCAGGTTGTGCTCGCGCGCGCCTTCGATGCGAATCACTCGCTGGCGATCGATGCCACGGCGCACTTCGGGAATTGGAATCTCGAGCTCGCCGCGCAAGTAGCGTCCGGTGATCGAATCCTTGTTGGCCTTCACTTCGTCAACCGTTCCTTCGGCGATCACGAGCCCACCGTGCTTGCCGGCCCCAGGTCCGAGGTCGATCAGGTGATCGGCCGCCTGCATCGTCTCCTCATCGTGCTCGACGACGATGACGGTGTTGCCGAGGTCGCGGAGCTGGCGAAGAGTGCTCAGTAGCCGGGCGTTGTCGCGCTGGTGCAGACCGATCGACGGCTCGTCGAGGATGTAGAGCACGCCGACGAGTCGCGACCCAATCTGGGTGGCGAGACGGATGCGTTGCGCCTCGCCGCCCGAAAGAGATTCGGCGGAGCGGCCGAGTGTGAGGTACTCGAGCCCGACATCATTGAGGAAGCGAAGTCGCTCGCGCACTTCCTTGAGAATCGGCGCCGCGATTTCGGGGTCGAGCCCGGGCTTGCCGTTGCCGCGAACCGGGACGTTCTCGAAAAACGTGAGAGCGTCGGTGATCGAGAGCTGCACGAGGTCGCCGATGTTTTTCCCGGCAAGCGTGACGGCTAGCGATTCTGGTTTGAGTCTGCGCCCGCCGCATGTCGTGCACGCGCTCGCCTGCATGAACTCCTCGAGCTCGAGCCGGACCGAATCGGATTCGGTCTCGTCGTAGCGGCGCTGGATGTTGGAAATGATTCCTTCCCAGTGCGTTCCGGAGGTGTCGGTCTTTCGCCCGCCTTTCCCGCTCGTACCGTACAGAAGCTTCTCGCGCACGTCGGGAGACAGTTGACCCAACGGCTTGTTGAGATCGAACCCGAATTGTTTCGCAAGTCCGGGAAGGATCACCTTCTTGAGGTATCCGTCCGGCTCGCCCCAGGGCAGGATGACGCCCTCGAGGATGCTGATGCTCGGGTCGCCGAGTATGAGCTGCTCGCTCACTTCGCGGCGGGAGCCGAGTCCGCCGCAGGCGGGGCATGCGCCGAAGGGCGAGTTGAATGAGAAGTGTCGTGGCTCGAGCTCCGCGAGCGAGATGCCGCACTCGGCGCAGCCATACTTCTCGGAGAAGAGGTGGACGGTCTTTTCGTCGGCGCGCTGAACTTCGACGAGCCCCTCGGCGAGCTTGAGCGCGGTCTCGACAGAATCGTTGAGGCGGCCGCGGTCTTCGCCGCGCACCACCAGCCGGTCGACTACTACGGAGATGTTGTGATTCATCCGCCGATTGAGCTTCGGGGGATCTGCGACTTCGACCAGGTCACCATCGACAATCGCGCGCACGAAGCCCTGCTTGCGCGCGGCATCGAACAGCTCGCGGAATTCTCCTTTGCGGCCGCGCACGAGCGGCGCGAGGATCTCGATCTTGGTTCCTTCGGGCCACGTGAGGATCGAGTCGGCGATCTGTCCGGCGCTCTGGCGCTCGACCGCACGTCCGCAGTTGGGGCAGTGCGGCGTTCCGGCACGGGCGTACAACAGTCGCAGGTAGTCGTAGATTTCCGTGACTGTTCCAACTGTTGAACGCGGATTGTGTCCGGCGGACTTCTGCTCGATCGAGATCGCGGGAGAGAGTCCCTCGATGGAGTCGACGTCCGGCTTTTCCATCAGCCCGAGGAACTGGCGCGCGTACGCGGACAGCGACTCGACGTAGCGACGCTGTCCCTCGGCGTAGATGGTATCGAACGCGAGCGAAGATTTCCCCGATCCCGACAGACCAGTGATGACGGTCAGGCGGTCGCGCGGGATGGTTACGTCTATGTTTCTGAGGTTGTGCTCGCGGGCGCCGCGGACGATCAGGGATTCTTCTGGCATAGCCTTGTAAACTCGCGGGTTGCACTACCAGACTCAAGTCTTCCTGTACGCTCGGGAAGACCGGCGGCGGTGGCAAAACGCGCTAGCTCAGGCGTCTAACTTGCATTCGGAGGGCCCCATGCCCGTGTTAAAAGGAATGATCGACGTCATTACGATGGGGTCTGACCGCCCTGTGCGCCGTCTTGTGGCGTATTACGTGATCGTGGCGCTAGTGGTTTTCGGACTGGCGTATTTCTTCCCCGGCGAAATCGCGCGGATCGGCGCCAAGGGTCTCGGGGATGTCCCAGAGGGTCCGACGGTATTGACCGACGCGCTGAGCTCGTCGCCCACATCATCCGTGAGCTTCGGACCAGGGACACTGCTCGATGTCTCGCTGACAACTGTGCTGATTCTCATCGGCGCTCTGGTCCTGATTCTTCCGGTGACGTGGGTGTATATGTCCGCCAGGCCCTCAGGGGGACAGCACAATCAAAACGTGGTTCAGACGCTGATCATCCTCCCTCTGGTCGTCGCCGGAATCGTGTTCATCGTGCAGAACAGCCTGGCGTTGGCGTTCAGCCTTGCCGGTGTGGTCGGCGCGGTGCGATTCAGGACGACGCTCCGCGACTCCCGCGACCTCGTTTACATCTTCCTCTCGATCGTGGTGGGGTTCGCGGCAGGAGTCCAGTCGCTCGCCGTAGGCGCGGTCATCTCGATCGTCTTCAACTTCGTGCTGGTCATCACGTGGCACTACGACTACGGCAGGAACATGCTGATGCCGACCGCGTCGGCGCAGTGGTCACGCCCGCTGCAAGCGCTCGCGAGTCCGACGGGAGACCATCAGATTCCCGATCGAGATCTCATCCTCTCGCTGACGCCGGAAAACGCGCAGGCGCTCGCTGATCGGTTCAGTCGGGTCCAGAAAGCGGTCGGATCAAAAAAGAAGAAACCGCGCTTCGACTCGATCCTGACGGTCACGAC
>JADGQU010000318.1 GCA_017881545.1 Gemmatimonadaceae bacterium | reverse complement strand
GCGGCAGCGTCATCGTTCGCGGCGACTCCAACCTCGCGACGCTGCTCGACTACACCTACCGCGACAAGTGGATCGCGGAGCGTGGCGATCACGGTTCGGGTGCCAATAAGAGCGGCCGTGGGGGCGCGGACATCGTCATGCCCGTGCCGCCGGGGACGATTCTGCGCGACAACGAGACCAAGGAGATCCTGGCCGAGATCCTGGACGATGGCCAGGAAGTGGTGATCGCGCCGGGAGGTCGCGGCGGGAAGGGGAATGCGTTCTTCGCGACGCCCACCCACCAGTCGCCGCGAGAGTGGCAGCCGGGCGAGGAGGGCGTGATCCACACCATCGAGATGGAGCTCAAGCTGATCGCCGACGTGGGGCTCGTCGGGCAGCCGAACGCGGGCAAGTCCACGCTCCTTTCCGTGATCTCAGCGGCCCGCCCCAAGATCGCCGACTATCCCTTCACCACCCTTCAGCCAAACCTTGGCGTGGTCCAGCTGTCCGACAGCCGGACCTTCGTGGTAGCGGACATCCCGGGCATCATCGAAGGTGCGCACGAGGGGAAGGGCCTGGGCCTCCAGTTTCTCCGGCACATCGAGCGGACGCGGCTGCTGGCCTTTCTGATCCCGATCGACGCGATGGATTGGCAAGCGGAGTACGACCAGCTCAGGCGCGAGATCGCCGAGTATTCTCCGGACCTCGCGGCCAAGCCGCACTGCGTGGTTTTCACGAAGATGGATCTCCTGGGCGAGGAGTACGCGCCGCCGATCGATGCGCCGGGAGCGTTCGGACTTTTCGCGATCAGCGCGGCAGCGCGCGAAGGATTGGAAGCGCTCACTGCGGCGTGGTGGACGGAACTTTTGAGGCTCAAGCAGAGTGTTAGGCCGGAAGATGTAACTGTAACCCTGCCTTGAGCTTGGAAGTTGCCAGTGCAAGCTCGTTCGACCAGGGAGTCGCGAGCCCCGACCCTTTGCTCGTTGACCGTTGGACGCGCGAGTCACCCGAGTACCCGGTCGAGCTCCACGACCTGGCCCACCCACCCCACGAGCTGTACGTGATCGGGCGGAGCTCGTCGCTGTCCAAGCCGCGCGTCGCGATCGTCGGAACCAGGAACTCGACCGCCTATGGTGAGCGCATCACCCGGACCCTGACCCGGGCGCTCGTCCGCGGCGGAGTCTCCGTCGTGAGCGGCATGGCGCGCGGGATCGATGGTGCCGCCCACCGCACGGCGTTGGAAGAGCGCGGGAATACGGTGGCCGTTCTTGGGACGGGCGTCGATGTCCCCTATCCGGTCGGCCACCGGCTGCTCCACCGCGCCATCGCCGAGCACGGACTCGTGGTTTCGGAGAATCCGCCGGGAGCGAGAGCGGGTAAGGGCTCCTTTCCGAAGCGGAACCGGATCATCGCGGCCCTCGCCCCGGTAACGATCGTTGTCGAGGCCGGCTTCCGAAGCGGCGCCCTCAACACCGCCTCGCAAGCGCTCGAGCTCGGACGCGTTGTCGCCGCCGTACCTGGACCAATCGACTCCGACCAGAGCCGAGGCTCCAACCAGCTGCTGAGAGACGGCGCGGTCCTCATCGCCGCGCCCGACGACGCTCTCGCCCTGTTTGGAATTTCGGCGCCAAAGGACGCACCGCCGCCGCCACTCCTCCCCGACTCTGAGCAGAAGGTCTGGGACGCGATCGCCGGGGGATTCACGGACTCGGATGCCCTTCCGGCTCTTACCGACCTCACGATCGCGGAATGCCTGGCCGCCATCACGTCGCTCGAGATCATGGGGTTGATCGAGTGCTCGCTGGCAGGAGAGATTCGTCGGCGTTGACCCGGCCTGTGATCGCATAGATCGCCAAGTCTTTGGCAACTTGGTAGCTCGACTGGTTGGGCTCAACGGTCCCTATATTCATTTATGCGCCCGCGTCACCTTTACATCCACATCCCCTTCTGCGCCCGGCGCTGCTCGTACTGCGATTTCTCCATCGCCGTGCGATCCACCACGCCCACCGATGAGTACGTCACAGCGCTCCGAAAGGAGATGGACGGGGCGCGCGAGCATCTCAAAGACGCCACCCTCGACACCGTCTACCTCGGCGGAGGAACTCCGTCCCGCCTCGGAGGACTCGGCATCGCCGACGTCCTCGCGACCGTCCGGGACCACGTGCGAATCTCGGACGCGCCCGAAATCACGATCGAGGTGAATCCGGACGACGTGAACGACATGGCCGTCGCCCACTGGGTCGCCGCCGGAGTCAACCGCGTCTCACTCGGCTCGCAAAGCTTCGATGATGCGGCCCTCAAATGGATGCACCGCACCCACGACTCCTCGCAGATCGGCCAGGCCGTGACCACGCTCCGAAGGGGCGGCATCGGAAACATTTCCCTCGATCTGATTTTCGCGCTGCCGGCCCACCTCGGACGCTCGTGGGAGAGCGACCTCGTTCGCGCGCTCGACCTCGAGCCCGTTCACCTGTCACTCTACGGCCTGACCGTCGAGGCACAGACCCCGATCGCGCGGTGGGCCGACCGCGGCGCGAACGTGCAGGGAAGCGAAGAGAATTACGAGGAGGAATTCCTCAGCGCCCACGCGATGATGGTCGGCGCCGGATACAATCACTACGAGGTGTCCAACTTCGCGCGTCCGGGAATGACGTCGAGACACAATTCGGCGTACTGGACGGGCGCGTCCTACCTGGGCGTTGGACCATCCGCGCACTCTTTCGATGGCGCCACTCGACGATGGAATGTTCCGGCTTACTCCGAATGGGTTCGGCGTCTCAGCGCCGGAGAGAGCGTGATTGGAGGCGAAGAATCTCTCACGGAAGACAACCGGGTAGCCGAAGAAGTGTATCTGGGTCTCCGCACCCTGGGCGGTCTCGAGATCTCGCATGAAGAGTCGGCCCGCATCCAGAGCTGGCAAGGGGCAGGCTGGGCGGTGATCGACGAGGTACTGCTGACCCCGAGGGTTCGGCTCACCGCAACCGGTTGGCTCCGCCTCGACAGTTTGGCGGCGGACCTGGTCGCCCAAAGGGGGCGGCCGCGGTCCGAGTCGGTGCGTAAGGTTAGCGCGAGCTTAGGTCCAAACCCTAGTCATTGCTATATTTAAGTCCATGTCAGTCCCGGGTCTCAACGAGCGCGAGCGGCGGGTTCTTGAAGCCGTAATCCAGACGTATGTGGAAACGGCTCAGCCCGCCGGGTCGAGGAGTCTCGCCCACAAATTCGGACTGGGCGTCTCGCCCGCGACCATCCGCAACACGATGAGCGACCTGGAAGAGAAGGGGTACCTCTATCACCCCCACGCATCAGCGGGCCGAGTGCCGACGGATGTGGCTTATCGGGTGTATGTGGACTCGCTGATTCCGATCCGGCCCCCCGGCGCGACCGAGCGGCGACGCCTCACGGCTCAGATCACGACCGGCGGCTCCGCCGTCGAAGCCATTCTCCGACGTGCTGCCCAGAGTCTCGGCGTGATCACGCAGGAGCTCGGAATCGCCCTTGGCCCCCGGCTCGACAACGCGATACTCGAGCGAGTGGAGCTGATTCGCCTTTCGTCCGAGCGCCTGCTCCTCGCGCTCACACTCTCGGCGGGCGCCGTAAGGACGATCTTCGTTGACGTCCGCGGTGAGATCGCCGACGCCGCCATCAATGAAGTCACACGCGTTCTCAACGACAGGCTGGCCGGGCTCACTCTCCGGCAGATCCGGTCGTCGCTGGGCGACCGGCTTCGCGACGTCGGACCGACGCGCGACGCATCGGACCTGCTCAACGTCTTCATCGAAGAAGGGGAACAGCTTTTCGACAGCACCATCGACTCCGATGACGACACC
>JADGQU010000317.1 GCA_017881545.1 Gemmatimonadaceae bacterium | reverse complement strand
ACGCCGGCGAGCGCCGTAAGGAAGCGCTGCTCCGCATCGATCGTGATCAGCTTGATTCCCTGATTCGCGCGGAACGTTCGCTCGACTTGCTCCCTCTCGTGCAGTCGCAGCAAGCCGTTGTCCACGAAAATGCACGTGAGCTGCTCCCCGACGGCTCGGTGCACGAGAGCGGCGGCGACTGACGAATCCACCCCGCCGGACAATCCGCAAATCACACGGGATTTGCCTACCAATTCCTTGATCCGCGTGATCTCGCCCTCGATGAATGCACCGGCGGTCCAGCTCGGCTCGGCCTTGCATATCCCGAACAGAAAGTTGGAGATGATTTCTCCGCCGCGCGGCGTGTGCGCGACCTCAGGATGGAACTGCACTCCGAACGTCGGGCGCGTCTCGTGCCGGAACGCACTGATCGGGTTGCCGTTGCTCTCCGCCGTTACGCGATATCCCTTAGGCGGCTTCTCGATGTGGTCGCCGTGACTCATCCACGCCGTCACGGGCTCCTTCGTCGAGAAACCCGCGAACAACCCGCTCGGCTCCAGGACCTTCATCTCGGAGCGGCCGTACTCTCGGCGATCGGTGCGAATCACCTGCCCGCCTTCGATGTGCGCGATGAGCTGCATCCCGTAGCAGATGCCGAGCACGGGAGCGATGTCGAAGATGGCGGGATCGGCGAGCGGAACGTTGTCGCCGTACACCGAGTTGGGCCCGCCGCTCAGGATGATTCCGGTCGGCTTCCATTCGCGGATCCACTCCACCGTGCGGCTGGGCGGATGAATTTCCGAGTACACGCGCGCCTCGCGAACCCGCCGGGCGATCAGTTGCGTGAATTGTGAGCCGAAATCGATGATGAGGATTCGGCTGGTCATAGAGTGATGTTCTCTACCTCGCCGGTTTCCGTGTCGAGAATCACCGCCGTGCATTTGCCGTGGATCCACCCGCACGCCTCCCCTGGATTCAACACGAGCGTAGCCCCGACTTTCTTCGTGCCCAGTAGATGCGAGGACCCATGGATCACAAAGTCGTGCGATTCGATCGACCGCCCGCTCACTTCCGCGATGTCGTGAACGATGAGGACGCGCTTCCCTCCCACCTCGAAGCTGTGGGGCGACTCGTAGATCTCCGTTCCCATTCCGCGCGCCGCGTAAGCGCTCAGGCTCTCGCGATCACCGTCGTTACGGCCGAATACTCCGAGGAGCGGCATGCCCTTCTGGTGAAAGGGAGCGAGGGAAAATGGGGAGCAATAGTCGCCGGCGTGCATCACCATCGAGATGCCCTTTGAGGCAAATCGCTCCAGCAGGTCGCCGATCGCGGGGACGCGGTCGTGTGTGTCGGCCATGACCCCGATCCGCATTAGGAATTCCTCCACGCCGGAGAATTATTCTCGTTGCGGACGAGATCGTCGTAGCTCTCGCGACGCGTTATCACCGCGAACCTCGGTCCGTCGACGAGCACTTCGGCCGGGCGTGGACGCGAATTGTAATTGGAGGACATGACGTAGCCGTAGGCACCGGTAGACTGAACAGCAAGAAGATCGCCCGGCTGCGCGTCATCTATCTGACGGTCGAGGGCGAGAAAATCCCCGCTCTCGCAAATAGGGCCAACGACGTCGGCGACGGTAGTGCGCCCGGTAGGCTTCACCGCCTCGATCCGATGGAACGCGTTGTAGTGCGATGGGCGGAGAAGGTCCGTCATGCCGGCGTCCGCGATGATGCACTCCTTGCCGCCGCTCCGCGTTCTGTAGAGCACGCGCGTAAGGAGAACACCGGCGTTTCCTATGAGAAAACGGCCCGGCTCGAGAATGATGTTGAGGCCCGAGCCGCCCACCAGCGCGAAGATCACCTCACCGAAATGGCCAACATCGACAGTACTCTCGGCGTCATAAGTGACGGCGAGTCCTCCGCCGATGTCGAGATACTCCAGCTTGGCCTTGGTGTCTCGCTCGATCTCGCGCCGCAGGTGCAGCAGCCGCTGCACTCCAACTTCATACGGAGCGAATTGCGAGATCTGGGAACCCACGTGCATGTCGAGACCGAGCATGCGGACGTTCTTGAGTTTGGCAGCGATCTTGGCGACGGCAAGTGCCTCGTCGAATGGAATCCCGAACTTCATCCCCTTCTCGCCCGTGCGCGTGTACGGGTGCGGAGTATCAACCAGCACCTCCGGATTCACGCGGAGCGCGACGGGGGCGACGACTCCGAGCCTCTTCGCCACAGCGTCGAGGACGTACAGCTCCTGCTCAGATTCGACATTGAACAGAAGAACCTCGGCGCGAATCGCGTCTTCCATCTCTCGCTCGGTCTTTCCGACTCCGCTGAAGACGATGTCGCGGCCGGAGTATCCCGCCTTGAGCGCGCGGAACAGCTCGCCGCCGGAGACGATATCGAGACCGGCGCCGAGCTCGCGGAGAAGCGCAAGAATCGCAATGCTCGAATTCGCCTTCACGCTGTAGTGCAGCCGCGCGTTGATCTTGCTCATCGCATCGTTAAGCCGGCGGTACTGATCGCGGATGGCCGCCGAGCTGTAGACGTAGCACGGAGTTCCGATTGCGCGGGCGATGACCTCCAGCGAGACATCTTCGCAGCGCAGTCCCGACGCGTCCCGCGGAAACGCTTCGTTGGGTGCAGCCGCTTGCCTTGTTCGAGTCGCAGGCACCTCTCGCGCGCTCAGTACGCCTTTGCCCACAGCGCCTCGACGGTCGACGGCTGTCCGCACTTGAGACAGGACTTCGGCGGCTCGGCGGATCTGAATTCTTCGTCTGGCAGAACGCGAATCGTCGCCTTGGTTTCGTCCTTGATGGCGGCCTCGCATTTCGTGTCGCCGCACCAACCGGCGTACACGAACCCGCCGTCTCCCGCCATCACTTCGCGGAAACGGTCGTAGGTGATTCCACCGCGGATGCTGTTGTGCTCCCGCCGTTCCCGCGCGTCGATCAGCATCGTTTCCTGAATCAGATGCAGTAGGTCCGCAGCATCTTCACCTACGGACGCGAGCGACACGGCGCGCTTAACACCAGTGTCGCGCCGCACCATGATCGCCTGATTCTGATCGAGATCCCTGGGTCCGAGCTCCAGGCGCAAAGGAATCCCGCGCAGCTCCCACTCGAAGTACTTGGCGCCCGGCTTGATTCCATCTCGATCGTCGACGTGCACGCGCAGGCGCCCCGGGACCCTGCGCTCCCAGCTGAGCAGGCTATCCTTGACCAAATGCGCGGCTGCTTTGACGCGGCCTTTGTCTTCTTCCGATTTCCAGATCGGCACGATGACGATTTCGATCGGCGCGAGCAGCGGCGGCACGCGAAGTCCGTTGTCGTCGCCGTGCGTCATCACCAGCCCGCCGATGAGGCGTGTCGAGACGCCCCAGCTCGTATTCCACGCGTATTCAACTCCACCCGCTTCCGTCTGGAATTTGAGATCGAAAGCCTTTGCGAAGTTCTGCCCGAGGTCGTGCGACGTGCCGGCCTGGAGCGCCTTGTTGTCCTGCATCATCCCTTCGCACGAGTATGTCTTCAGAGCCCCGGCGAACCTTTCGGCGTCCGTCTTCACTCCGGTAACGACGGGCATCGCCATGTAGCCTTCCATGAAATCGCGATAGCTCTGCACCCACTTGGCGTACATGGCGTAGATGATCGTCTCCGACGTCGGGCGGACGATGAGCGGCTCCTCCAGCTTCTTCCCTCCCCCGTGCGTGACCACGGCGGTCTCGGGGGCGAAGCCCTCGACGTGCTCCGCCTCCTTCTTCATGAAGCTCTCGGGGATGAACAGCGGGAAGTAGGCGTTCTCGTGGCCGGTGTCCTTGAACATCGTATCGAGC
>JADGQU010000003.1 GCA_017881545.1 Gemmatimonadaceae bacterium | reverse complement strand
AATGGCCGAGGCCGAGGTCGCTCTTCAGACGCTGAAGTCCGGCGCGTCAGCAGATCCGCCCGAAGCGGCGCAGGTCACGCGGCTCGTTCGCCAGAGCGCGACTGAATTCGACAAGTCGAACTATGGCGGCGCGCTCTATCTCGCCAACCAAGCCAAGACCGTGGCCTCGTCATATCGCGGGCGACTTGGCGTCAGCAGAGAGGGTGCTCGTCCGGGAGAAACGCTGTTCGCCGTGCCCATCAAGCTGAAGACGACGAGCCGCGGGAACATTCGCGAAGGACCAGGCACCAACTTCGCCGTCTCGTTTCAGACGGAGGCGGGGAGCCTGATTACCGGCTTCTCGTACGCCGATGAATGGGTTCGCATCAGTGATGACGGCGGGCGTACCGGGTGGATTCACCAGACGCTCGTCGCTCGGCCGTAGCCAGCTACCCCGTCTTCTTCAATCTCCGCGCGCGAACTGTACGGTCGCGGCCTTCTCTCTTCGCCTGATATAGAGCTTCGTCGGCGATGGCGATGATCGCCTCCGCATCGTCGGCGTCCTCGGGGAAGCTGGCGACGCCGATGCTCAACGTCATCTTCCGTCCGTTGAACTTCTTGGCCGCCACACGGGCCCGGATGTGCTCCGCCGTGTCCAGCGCCTCGGCGATCGCTGTGTCGGGCAGCACGATGACGAACTCTTCACCGCCGTAGCGAGCGCAGCAATCGCCCTTGCGCGTTGAATCGCGCATGATCTCCGCGATCATCTGCAACACTTCGTCGCCGGCCGGGTGACCGAATGCGTCGTTGTACTGTTTGAAGTGATCGACGTCGCCGACCAACACGGAGAATCCGCGCTTTTCTTTCTTGAAACGCACGACTTCGTCGTCGAGGCGCTTCATCAGCGAGCGGTGATTCGAGAGGCCGGTGAGACTGTCCGTCGTCGAAAGCAGCTCCAGCTCCTCATTCTTCTTCAGCAGCGTCTCGTTGATGCGGTCGAGCTCGAGTCGCCCTTCGCGCAGGCGATAGACCATGTGGTTGAACACATCGGTGAGATAACCGACTTCGCCACCGCCCGGCGCCGCCGGAAGGTCGACCGCGAGATCTCCGGCCGCGACTTCACCCGCAGCCTTGGTCAGACGGTCGAGCGGCCGCGCAATCAGACGTCCCAGCCGGTACGCGGTCAAAGTCACGACCATCAGCAGGAACGCGATCACGAGCAATGCGACGTCGCGGAACCGTCGTACCTGCTGGAACGCGGCTTCGCCCGAGATCTCAGCGATCACAGCCCAGCTCACCTGCGGCACGTACTCGAGAGTTCCGATGACCTCTCTGCCGCCAAAGCTGGTATATGCGAACGGAGCGCGGGCGCGCTCGCGCAGCTTCTTCATCGTCGGCGGCGGGATCGGACTCTTGATCAGCTGCTCTGTGACTCGGTCCGAGCTGGCTATGGCCGCACCCTTCGTGTTCACCAGATGGATCGCACCAGCGCTGTCCGGCGCGAAGGAACGCAGTAGCAGCTGTACGGGTGCGAGGTTGAGCTCCGCAGCGAAAGCGCCGAGCAGACGTCCGTCGGCGCGCTGCGCCGGAACGGCTACGATAAGCTTGGCTCGGCCAGACTTCGGATCCCAGTATGCATCGCCGACGATCTGATTGTCGGATTTGAGCGCCGCCTGCCAGTCTGCCGGAAGAGGGACTTTTGTCACCTCGCCCGCACTGGTGGCGATGACGTTTCCGTTGAGGTCGAGCACCATCAGCTTCTCGAAGTCGCCGAACCGCTCATGAAGCGACACAAGGTAGTCACGCAGCCGGCCTTCTGTAGGAGAGCCCGGAACGTTGCGAGCGCCGCGCTCCAGTGTGATCACCACTTCGTCCGATCCCGCGAAAACGCGCAGATCGTAGAGGCGTTCCCTCAGCCAGACACCGGTAGCGCGTGCGCTCTGAGCGCTGCTCGAGAGAAGATCTTCATCGATTTTCTTCTCGAGCGCGCGACGGTTCTGTGTATAGAAGACGCCGAGCATTGTGCCAGCTGGCAGCAACGCAGCGGCCACAGCGAACGCGAGAATTCTGCTGCGCAGGCTCTCGAGGCGCGGGAAAGGGAGGGGGAATTTATGACGCGCACGCGGCGTGGTTCTAATCGCGCCTTGGGCAGCGTTCACGGTTCCGGATTCTGACGTCGGAAGAGGCATCGTGCTATAGACGATTGACCTCTCGCTCAGCCACCGGGATCGTAGCTTGACGCGTCGCGGAACCAAGCTTTGGGCGTAATCATCTGGCGGAGCGCCTTTCGGAAACATTTGGTAGAGATGGCCTCACAAACCTGATTCGCCTGCGCATCCGCTCATGAGCGCCATAACCGCTTATGTGGTAATGCCTTACAGGCTAGGCGTCACCGCGTCTGCTCGCCGTGTCTGTCCGAAGCAGCCAGGCGATTGATGTCGGCCATCTCGAGGACGTGAGACGGGTATCCGTTCCGGGCGACGGCAATCATGGCGCGCGCGAGCCGTTCTGTCGTCGTAACCAAATTCGGCGCGAGCCGGTTCAGGACAGGATAGAGCGGCTTGAGCACCACGTAGGCGGCGTTGTACCATCCGACCGACGATCGAATTCCACGGACAGGTATGACCGCCCCGGGTCGAAACATGTACGCCGCCTTGAACGGCATCGAAAGCAGCGCGTTCTCAGTCCGCCCCTTCACTCGCGCCCACATCATTCGGCCCTTCTCGCTGCTGTCGGTGCTCGCTCCCGACACGTAGATGAAAGTGAGGCCGGGACTCGTCCGCAGAAGAGTCTTGGCGACGCTTGTCGTCAGATCGAAGGTCAGGCGCGTGTACTCCGCCTCAGTCATGCCAAGCGCTGAGACGCCGAGGGAGAAAAAGCAGGCGTCGAAGCCGACGAGCTTGGGCTCGAGAGGCGCAAGGGCCGCAAGATCTGGGACAATGAGCTCACTGACTTTGGGATGTTTCTCTCCCGTGGGGCGCCGGCCAACCGTGACTACACTCGTTACCTCAGGATCGAGCAGGCACTCCCGCATGACACCCTGGCCGATCATTCCCGTCGCGCCAAAGAGGAGGACTTTCACGTCTCGAAGAACTCCACCACGCCCGTTTCCAGCGAATACTCGGCGCCGACGACGAGCAGACCTTCCTTCTGAATCATTTCCTCGAGCACCTGAGAGCCGTGCCGCAGGTGATCAACGGAAGCACGAATGTTGGCGCGAACAGCTTCTTTGACGAGTGCATCCGAATCTTTTCTGAGGTCGGTGGCGAAGAGTCCCGCGACCGATGGTCGTATCCGGTCGACGATCGCCCTTACGTTGTGCGAGTGACTATCTGTCGGCGTGAGCAGCTCTTCAATTGTGGCGAGAATCGCTCCGCACTGCGAGTGGCCGAGGACGACGACCAGCCGGGTGGAGTATCGCACCGCGGAAAATTCGACGCTCCCCACCTGAGACGGAGCGACGATGTTCCCGGCGACGCGAATGACGAACAGGTCACCGAGACCCTGATCGAACACGATCTCCGCCGGAACCCGCGAATCGGAACAGCCGAGGATGATCGCGAAGGGTTGTTGTCCCGCCACGAGTTCGACGCGTCGGGTGTGGCTCACGAACGCGTCGGAGCTGCGCACGTTCGCGGCGAATCTGAGATTGCCCTCTCGCAGTCGCTCGAGGGCTTCGCGCGCTGGAATCATCGATTATCGTCCCGAGCTCACCCGCATCCTTCGACGCGCGAGAGCGAGGGAGAGGGCGGCTGATGATCGGACGATTCTCATTCGTGGTATCCGTTAAACGTGTTGAGGTGTCTGTGCGCTGCGCGGCCGGCTAAGTGACTCAAGGCCGCGAACACTTCCACCAGACAAGAAGCGCGCCTGCGGCCTGATTTCAGCCACCTCGGCGCAGACGACCACCCAGCCACGCCGACCAACACAGCAGCCCAATCGCCAGGCCCATCAAAACTCCGCGCGCTCCGTCGACTGCGTCCGGACCAAGGCCGCCTGTAACCGACACATACCTCGGCCACAGATTCGCGGCCGCCAGAAACGCCATGCCCATCATCATGATCGACTTCGGATCTCTTGCACGATTTTTCAGAATCATCGTTTTCTCCCTCGAGGTGTCAATCGGTTAAGAAGTACCAAGTCATCAGCGCCCACTTGACGACCACAATCGTGAGGGCAACCGCTAACAGATCCCAGCTCCAAATTCCGTCGACGAAATAGCGATACCCAAACAGACCGGCCGCGACGGTGCCGCCGATCATGCTGGCCAGGCTCGTCGAGCGCTGACGGTGCTTCAGAAAGCGCTCATCGACCAGGATGCCAAGGATGGGAATCCTCATTTCTTGCCCTCCAAGGTGAAGATCTGGTCAACTGGACAGTCGAAAACCCGTGCGAAGCTGAGCGCGAGCACCAAGCTCGGCACGTAGCGGTCGCGCTCGATCGAGTTGATGCTCTGGCGCGAGACGCCGACAGCATCCGCTAGCTGCTGCTGCGTCCAGTCGCGGACGCCGCGCAGCTCTTTGACCCGGTTTAGAACGGTGATTGTCATGTCAAGTCAACTTTCCAACGCCAATGATACAACCGAGGTCCCGGTGGTGTCAAGTAAACTTTACGCCAGGCTGCAGTTCATTGCTAAGGCAGAGCTTGCCATGATCACAAATATTGCGAGGAATGACAGGCAATCCATCGCGAAACGCGGCGTCATCCCTAACCGCTTGTCCCGTAGCTACTTAGGTTCTCTGAACGCAATTGATTTTTTGGCCTCCGCGAGCTACCTTTGGGACTACGTCTAGCGGAGGCTTTTTTGACCTCCCACCCCGCCTCCGAACCCCGCAGCTACCACCGGATTTAATGACGGCTCCGAACAACAGAGAGCGCATCCTCCCGCGCCTCATTCACAAAGAAGTCCAGGAATCGTTCATCAATTATTCGATGAGCGTCATCGTCTCTCGCGCACTTCCAGATGTGCGCGATGGACTCAAGCCGGTGCACCGCCGCGTGCTCTACGCGATGAACGAGCTCGGACTCGTTCCGGGTCGCCCCTACAAGAAGTCCGCGACCGTCGTCGGAGACGTGCTCGGCAAATACCACCCGCACGGTGACAGCTCCGTCTATGACGCCCTCGTGCGCATGGTGCAGGATTTCTCGCTCCGCTACCCATTGGTCGACGGACAGGGAAACTTCGGCTCGGTGGATGGAGATCCGGCCGCGGCCTACCGCTACACCGAAGCCCGCCTCACCCGCGTCGCGATGGAGATGCTGGCCGACATCGACAAGAACACTGTCGATTTCGCGCCCAACTTCGACGACAGACTTCAGGAGCCGAAAGTCCTTCCGTCGGCGATCCCCAATCTGGTCGTCAACGGATCCTCGGGCATCGCGGTCGGCATGGCGACCAACATTCCGCCCCACAACCTCGGTGAAGTCGTCTCCGCGCTCACCGCGCTGATCGACAATCCGGAGCTGACGCCCACCGACATCCGAAAGCTGATCAAGGGTCCCGATTTCCCGACCGGCGGCTACATCTACGGCCGCGCCGGAATCAAGGATTACCAGGAGACGGGCCGCGGCCGCATCATCATGCGCGCGCGCGCCGTGATCGAGGAGAAGGAATCCTCGAACAAGTCGCAGATCGTGGTCACAGAGCTTCCCTACCAGGTCAACAAGGCGAAGCTCATTGCCGATATGGCTGATCTCGTGAAGGATGCGAAGCTCGAAGGCATCGCGGCGCTCCGCGACGAGTCCGACAAGGATGGCATGCGGGTCGTCATCGAGCTCAAGCGCGATTCGATTCCTCGCGTAGTGCTCAACCAGCTGTACAAGCACACCGTGATGCAGTCGACCTTCGGCGTCATCATGCTGGCGCTCGTGCCCGATTCGCACACGACCCAGCTCGTGCCGAAGGTCATGCCGCTCAAGGAAGTGCTCGAGCACTACATCGCGCACCGGCATCAGGTCGTCGTCCGCCGCACCCAGTTCGAACTGGACAAGGCGCTGGAGCGAGAGCACATCCTCGAGGGACTCAAGATCGCGGTCGACAACATCGACGCGGTCATCAAGCTCATTCGCGCCGCTGCCGACACTCCGACCGCGAGCACGCAGCTTCAGAAGCGGTTCAAGCTGAGCGAGCGTCAGGCCGAGGCGATCCTCAACATGCGCCTCGCCAAGCTCACTGGCCTGGAGATCGAGAAGCTCGACAGCGAGCTCAAGGAAGTTCGCGCGTTCGTCAAGGAGATGCGCGACATCCTCGCGTCAAAGCCGCGCCGGCTCAAGATCATCCGCGACGAGCTCCAGCAGGTGGCGGACAAGTACGGCGACGAGCGCCGTTCCGAGATCACGAGCGACGAGGGTGAGTTCACGATCGAGGATCTGATCGCCGAAGAGGACATGGTCATCACCATCTCCCACTCGGGCTACATCAAGCGAACCTCGGTTTCGACGTATCGCAAACAGCGCCGCGGAGGACGCGGACTGAGCGGCGCGGGACTGAAGGACGAGGATTTCGTGACTCGCCTCTTCATCGGGTCAACGCACGACTACATCCTGTGCTTCACCGATGACGGCAGGTGCTTCTGGCTCAAGGTCCACGAAGTTCCGCAGGCGGGCCGAGCGGCGAAGGGAAAGCCGATCGTCAACCTGATCAACGTCTCACCCGAGACGGAGATCAAGGCGATGGTTCCCGTCCGCGAATTCTCCGATACGCAATTCCTCCTTTTCTGCACCAAGAACGGCACGGTGAAGAAGAGCGCCCTATCTCAGTATTCCAATGTTCGTCAAACGGGCATCAAAGCCATAAAGATCGACCAGGGCGATGAGCTGATCGACGTGCAGGTGACCAGCGGCTCGAACGACATCGTGCTCGCGACGCGCCACGGTCTGTCGGTGCGATTTCACGAGATGGATGTGCGCGAGATGGGTCGCGACACCACCGGCGTCAAAGGCGTGGAGCTGCGAGAAGGCGACTCGGTAATTGGCATGGTCGTCGTCAAGCGCGACGCGACGCTGCTCGTGGTCACCGAGCGCGGTCTCGGGAAGTGCTCGAACATCGGCGATTATCGGGTGCAAAAGCGTGGCGGGAAGGGCATCATCACGGTCAATCGAACTGAAAAAACAGGTGATGTCGTTGCCCTGATGGAGGTTCTGCCCGCGGATGAGATTATGATCATCACAAAACATGGTGTGATCATCCGTAGCTCCGTCTCTCAGGTGAGGGTAACGGGACGTATCGCCCAGGGGGTCAAACTCGTCAACCTCGATGAAGGAGATCTCGTGACAGCCGTCGCGCGTGTCGTTCCGGAAGACGAGGCCGAAGGCGCGGAAAACGGCATCCCAGCCGCCGAGACCGACGATCAGGTCGAGGCCCTCACCGACGAATGAAAATCAAGCGTTCCGACCTGGCACCACACCTCGAAGAGATCGAGAAACTGCGCTCGGCCCTGCGTAAATCAGAGTCCGAAGTGCAGCGCCTGCTCGACGAGGCTGCGGCGCGGGGAGCGCTGGTGGACATCCTCCACGACGTTATGGGCTCACTCTCCATGGGCGAGCTGTTCCACATGCTGGCGCGCCGCCTGGCGCGGGCTCTCAACCTCAGCCACTCGTCCGTCATTTTCGCGAAATCCGGCGACCGTCTCGGAACAGTCGCATCCGCCCATGAAGATCCGCAGCTCGAGAATCTTCAGGTCGAGCTCGACAAATATCCGGAAATCGAGGCCGCGCTCGCGAGCGAGCAGCCGATTCTGATTCCCGACATTTGGCATTCCGATGCCTACAGAGCGCTGCGAGAGGCCTGGGAGAAGGACGGCAGCGTCATCTCAGTGCGCTCGATCATCGCGCTCCCCTTCCGGCTCGACCTCGATCGGACCGGTGTTTTCCTCCTCCGGCGCACCGCCGAGAAAGCGTCACTGAACGAAGCGGACGTCGACTTCGCCGAGACCGTGGTGAAGAGCGCGATGAACGCCATGCGTCGCGCGCACATGGTTGAGGTCACGCAGGCCGACAATCTCCGCCTCGAGGCGCTGGCGCGCACCGATCCGCTCACGCAGCTCCTCAACCGCCGGGCATTGCTCGCGCAGCTGGGGACCGAAGTGGAGCGTACGCGCCGCTACAACGCTCCGCTCAGCATCCTGATGATCGATGTCGACGAGTTCAAGGATGTGAACGACACGCACGGGCATCTCGCCGGCGACCAGGTGCTCGTCGAAGTCGCCCTGCTCCTCGCCCGCACCGCGCGCAGCGTCGATTCCGTCGCCCGCTACGGCGGCGACGAGTTCGTGATCGCCGTTCCCGAGACGGGAGAAGCCGGCGCGATTGCGTTTGCGGAAAGACTGCGCGACAAGATCCAGTCGCACCTGTTCGACATCGGAAAGGGCGATCCGCTCCGCCTTACGGTGAGCATCGGCGTTGCCGATTTCCCCGAGCCAAAGGTCGAGACGGCGGAGGATCTGCTCGACTGCGCGGATCGCGCGCTCTACCGTGCCAAGGCCGGCGGACGCAATCTGGTCTGCGTCTAACTTCTCGGCGGCCGGATCGCCGGCGCTGCGACTGGCATCCGCAAAACCAAGGCAGGGAGCTTTAAGCATGGAAGCTGTTTAGCTTTTAAGCTTCCATACTGGCGCTCCATCCACATCGCCCACGCAATGCCTACTCATCGCACATCCCGGCTAATTCCCTGCGCGGCACTGATTGTTCTCGCGGGCTGCGTCGCCGACTCAACAAAGAAAGAAGCTTCGCCCGATACAACGAGGCTTGCGCCGATTGTGACAGTGATGCCTGTCAACCGCGGCGCTCATGGAATGGCCGAGCGCGTCTTATGGGTGTTCTCCCCGGATAGAAAAGCGGTTCTGGTGGTGGCTGATCCCGGCGGCGTGGAGAACGAGCCGGTTCCAAATGGGTTTTTCTTCGGCGACGAAGCGCGCGGATTCCAGACGCAGATGGACAGCGTGTGGGACGTTGCACCGTCGCCCGATTGGAAGTGGATCGGGTTCGGCCGCGCGTACACAGTAGGAGCCGGCGGTGGCACCGGAACCGATCTGCTGACGGATGTCTCTCGGCGCACCGCGATCGACACCGCGACGCTTCGTGCCGGATCGTTTCCAGCGAGCGGGATGTCGCTAGCGCGCGCGGTGGCGCAGCCGGGCGTCATTCACATCCCTGACAATCCGCGCGGGCAGGCAGCGGCAGACAGCGCCGCGCCCAGGCTATTTCCAATCGCGCGCGGCTGGCGCGTCCGCTGGACCACCGACGGCTCCGCGCTCGCACTCGGCAACAGCCCCGCGCGCGCGGTGGACAATGAGCCGAGCCAGACGTGGTCGGCACTGGATCCGACAACGGGCGCGCTGCACGGGACGCTGCCGTCGAGCGCGAGCCTCGCCGATGTGAAGTTCACGATGGGTCCTACGCTCAACCGGTCAGTGCCGTTCGACATGACCACAGCTGTGCCGATCCAGGTTCAGCGTGGCCAGCAAATCTTCACGATCCAGACAAATCGCGGCGTGATCACGATTGCGGATCCAGGTGGTCAGGGCAGTACGGGAGCGCAGCGAGTTGTGGGTGCCGGTGTCGCGCTCGCCGCGACGGCTGGCGGCAAGTACATCATCGCTCTCGCGCCGAAGGCGAATCCCGATCCGAGCGGACTACCGTATGAGGCGGTCGTGTACACGGTCACGTGGTAGTCGATGCCTGGTACGGTCTGATTTGGTTCTGTGGATGCAGGCCGAAGCGCGCCAGCGCGTACTCTACTTTCCGATTCTACGCAGCTCGACCAGCAGACAATGGTCCTGCACGACGTCGATCCCCGCGCGGGCAAGCCTCTCGGCCGCGTCGTCATTCCTGATTCCCAGCTGAAACCAGACTGACTTGGGTTTCTTGGCGATGATGTCGTCGACGTGTGGCGGGATGTCGTTGGGCCGCCGGAAGACGTTGACCATGTCGATGTCACCCGGAATGTCACTGATCGTCCGATAGACCGGCTTTCCCATCATCTCGGTGAGGTCCTTGTAGTAAACGGGAACCGGGACGATCTCGTATCCGGCGCGCTCCGCATACTCGGGGACGTAGTACGCGGGCTGGTCGGGATCGGGCTTGATGCCGAGCACGGCGATGCGGTGCGTGTTCTCGAGCAGCGTTTTTAGCTGCGCGGACGACTCAACCAGATGGTCTCGCCAGCTCGCGCCGTCAGTCTCTGCCGTCATGGTCTCTCGATTGCCGGCTCATCTGTCACTCCGAAAATTCATTTGACCGCTTGCCGCGCGGGGTGACGCGAATCGCATAGTCCCGATAAATTGCAAGAGCGAGTCCAGCTCAAAATTTTCCGGAGATCCACACGTAATGCGAATGTTAGTTCTTGGCGCGGGGCTGCAGGGCTCCGCGTGCGCGTATGATTTGCTGCAGAATCCCGAAGTAAAAGAAGTTCGCCTGGCCGATCTGCACACCGGCCACCTCCAGCAGTTCCTCGCGCCGTACTCCGGCGAGCGCCTGATCTTCACGCCGCTCGACGTGCGCGACAGGGAAGCGGTGCTCGCGCTGATGCGACAGTCCGATGCGGTGATGAGCGCGATCCCGTACTACTTCAATTTCGAGCTCGCCGAGCTGGCCGTCGAAGCCGGCGTTCACTTTTCGGATCTCGGTGGAAACACCGAGATCGTGTTCAAGCAGAAGACGCTCGACGCCGCCGCTAAGAAGAAGGGAATCACAATCATCCCGGACTGTGGCCTCGCTCCAGGAATGGTCAACATCCTGGCGGAGTACGGAATCCGGCAGCTCGACACGGTCGAGACAGTTCGAATTTTCGTCGGCGGACTGCCCCAGCGCCCCGAGCCACCGCTCAACTATCAGATAGTCTATTCGCTCGAGGGAGTGCTCGACTATTACACGACGCTCTCGTCGGTGCTGCGCAAGGGCAAGCTGACGCAGGTAAAGGCGCTGTCGGAGCTGGAGGTGGTCAACTTCGGCGGATCACTGGGTGAGCTCGAGGGATTTCACACTGCCGGCGGCCTGTCGACGATGGCGTCCCGCTACGAAGGAAAGATTCCTACGATGGAGTACAAGACGCTCCGCTATCCCGGCCATGCGCGCATCATGGAAGCGATTCGAGAGCTCGGTCTGCTCGATCTCAATCCGGTGGACGTAAAGGGAGTCAAGGTCGTTCCGCGCGATCTCGTAGTCGCCGCGATGGGTCCGCGTCTCACCAAGCCGAACGCGTACGACCTCGTGGCGTTGCGCGTTTACACCGAAGGAACGAAGGACGGCAAGCCGAAGCGCATCGGGTGGGAAATGGTGGATTACTACGACGAAGAGAACGGTATCAGCGCGATGGAGCGCTCGACCGGTTACTCGCTCTCGATCACCGGGCAGATGCAGGCGCGGGGAGAGATCGGCAAGGCGGGCGTATTCACTCCCGACGAGGCGGTGCCAGCGGAGAAGTACATCCGCGAGTTGGCGGCACGCGGAGTTATGATAAGGGAAATACGATAAAGCTGGTACCTATTTCCTATCGACCACCGCATCTGCAACTGAACGGGATCCGGGATCTGGCAGCTGCTAACTGAACGGGATCCGAGATCTGAGAAGCGCAGATACCAGAGTCTAGTAACTACGTCTGCGACGGATCTGAGTGGCGTAATGGCACAGCCGGTCGGTTGTAACAGGATAAGCGCCGGATACGGTCAGAGCGCGGTGACTAGTCACTCAGATCTGTGCTTCTGAGATCTCGGATCCCGTTCTTTTCAGTTTGGTCGGCGAGCCTAGTGCTGCGCGAGTATGTAGATCGCGGCGAGCACCAGCAGAAAGTACGGCACGAGCGCTGCCGCGCCGGCGTAATCCTTAGCGACGCGCTGGCCGAAGAAAAGCGCGAGGAAGTTGATGCCCGCGACCACCGCGCCGAGGAACGCCACCATGGAATCGTGGGTGAGAAGCAGCAGCGCGCATCCGACCGCGCTCAGCGCCCCCGCTGACACCTCGAGAATCGTGACGACGAAGAGCATCGGGCCGACCGTGCCCGCAAGCGGAGTCCGGGCGAAATGCTCCCCGAGGTAGGCCAGATTCCCCTTCCGATCCACGACCTTGTCGATCCCTGACTGCAGAAACAGAATCGCGAGAAAAGCCGAGACGAGGATCTGCAAGATATACGAGGCAGTGTCCGGCGAGTACACGTAGGGCATACAGTTATTGTACCATGATCGGCCCGAGACTGTCCAATTTCCGGGGTGAAGCATGAGGACGCACGTGACATCAATGCAAGCGCTTGCCCTTATTGGGCTGACCGTCGCCTGTCAGCCGGCGACGCCCGCGCCGCGCGCCGCGATTGACGGGTCACAACAGCTGGTGGTCGTGATCACTCCCAGCTGGACATCGACCGTTGGCACCATGGCGCGCTTCGAGCGCGCGACTCCAGCGTCCGAGTGGACCCGTGTCGAGTCTCCGATCCCGCTCGTAGTCGGCCGCACGGGGATCGCCTGGGGGATTGGGTTCGACAAGGTTTCTGCTGCGGGCCCCCACAAACACGAAGGGGATGGAAAGGCTCCAGCCGGTATCTTCCCGCTCGACACGGCCTTTGGATTCGCGCCCCGCGACGCGATGCGGAGCGTGCTGTTGCCGTACGTGCAATTGCTTCCCACCACCGATTGCGTCGACGATACTGCTTCATCCCATTACAACACGGTTGTCGACAGAGCATCTGTCTCTCGCGTCGACTGGAGCAGCGCCGAGCACATGCGGCAGGTGTCCCAGTACGAGATAGGAGTAATCGTCGGGTACAACGCGTCTCCACCGATGAGGGGTCGCGGCTCCTGCATTTTTCTTCACATCTGGGCGGGTCCGGATTCTCACACCGCCGGATGCACCGCGTTCGATCAGGCGAAGCTGCGAGAAGTGTTGCTGTGGCTCGACCCGCGCAAACGGCCGCTACTCGTGCAGCTCACGGCACCGGAATACAACCGACTTGGTGTGAGTTGGAGACTGCCACCGGTCGGCTGACATCGGGTGCAGGTTCCCAGACTACATTACCGCCCGCAGTCCGAAGCTCAGCGTTCGACCCGGCACGACGGTGACGTTGTCCGGCTCGCCGTGCTGCCGGTTGAGAAGGTTCTCGCCGCTCAACGTGAGCGAGAGTCCGCGAAAAACGCTTCTGCCCACGCTCGCGCGGAGACGAGTCACGCCGCTGTACTTGAGCCAGTAGTTGCGAAGCTGCTGGCCGACCAACTCGGCGTCCGTCTGGGCAGAATTCGAGAACGCTCCCGCGAGCGCGATGCGGTCGTAGTCGATCCAATCCCACGATCTCGATGCCACCACTGAGCTCGTCCAGCCTCCGCCTATCCACGCGGCGGAAACGCTTCCCGTCTTCGCCGGCACTTCGAGCATCCTGTCGCCGACACGCAGATCTCCGACGTAACCCTGCGCGACCTGCCTCACTCTGCTATCGACCGTGGAAAACGTTCCGCTCAGCGCCAGCGCTGAGAGGTTCAACTCGCTCCTCAGCTCCCACCCGCGGTTCGTGATCTCACCGACGTTTTGCAGCACGTAGGAGATTCGTCGATCCTCCGCGCGGATATGGTGCTGCAATTCGGGATACGCAGGCTCCCCCGGCAACGATCCCTCATTTTGCTCAACGGAAGCAGCGTATGCGACGCGCTGTATGAGTCCGGACGCGAGCTGATCGAAACGCGTCAGCTGCAGGCCGAACGTCTTGCCAACGAACAAATCCATCCCCGCTTCAATCCCCGACTGTTCCTCGGGCGCCAGATTCAGAAGCTGCGCCTGTCCACGCGGATCGAACCACGCGGTCTCGCGCATCGGCGTCGTCGCCGGGCGGATGCCGCGACCGTACGCCGAGCGGAGCTTGACCGTCAGCGGCCCGTAGTCGTGCAACACCGCGGCGCCCACCATCGGCAGCATCGAGACGGTGCGATTGCTCCCAAATGCGTCGTTGCGCTCGACGCGAAGTCCGGTCGTTAGGTAGCCAGCATCCCGCCAGGACACGTTGGCCTGCGCGACTCCCGCGCTCGTCCACCGGCGCACCACCGATGAAACCGTTGAGCCTGCCGTCAGGGCGGCGGTCGTCTCCGGCTGAGAGCGGAAATCGAGCAGAGAATTCTCGCCCGCGAAGGTCAGCGTCGTTGCGAGTTTCTCCGCGTCACCGAGCCTCGCGACGCTGCTCACCCGAAGGGTCGCGAGATTCGCGTTCCCACCCGCCGTGCCGAGGTCGGGGCCGGATGCTGAGGGAAGTGGCGTGTGATAGTCGGCAAGATTCGACACCCTGCTTCCATCGAAGCCCGCGACTATCGCATGCGTCCATCGCTCGCCCTGAATGATCGTTGCGCTGCCGCCGAGGGTGTACTCGCGTACGGACTGTGGTATCACCTGCCCCGCCCGGGTGGCGCTCACCGAATCACGAAAGAGCGGACTCGACGGATCCGCTGACTCGCTAGCGAAAACTCGTGCGGTCCCGGTCGCGATCAACTTGGGCCGCACCATCCTGAATCCCGCACTACCCGTGGTGCGGCGCACAAACGCCCCGGGCAGATACTCGCCCACTCCACCAGACGTGAAGCTCGCGCTTCCGGATTGCGCGCCGGACCCTTCGCGGAGAGTGACCGCGTGATCCTGCGTGATAGCCGCTCGAGGCATGTAAGCGCTCGACGCGGCTCCCACCGCCGATCGGGCCACCGTGCTCGGGCCGCCGTTTGATCCGTCGTGCCGAGTTACGATGTTGATTACGCCGCTGATGGCGTCGGTTCCGTAGAGGGCGGCGCCCTGCGGACCCCGAATCACTTCGATGCGCTCGATGGTCTCGGGTGTGAACTGCGTTATCAGCAGCGGATTGGCCAACTCGATTCCATCCACATAGATCTTTGGATAGCTCGAACCGAATGAGCTGGTCCCTCGAATGCTTCCGTAGTGCGCGATCAGAGATGTCGGCGCACCCTGCCAGACCCACAGTCCCGGTACCATGTCGCTCAGGGCCTGCGCCAGATTGCCTTCGGAATAACGCGACAGCTGGGCGCCACTAACGACATTCATCGCGACGGTGAGCCGACGCGCGGGCGCCTCGATCGCGCTGCCCGTCACGACGACGCGATCCAGAACGCGCGGCGCCTGTTCGTGTTGTTCCGCGGTCCCCGGTGCCTCCGAGGGCGTGAGCACCACGTGCTCGCCGCCGGCGGAAATTGGAAGTACCTGAGTTCCGCGCAGCAGTACTCCGAATGCCTCGCCGAGCGGAATCGAATCGAACGAAGCGCAGACTCTGCTGTCCAGCGGAATGGCCTCCGACGCGTAGGAGAGCCTGACGCGCGCATCGGCCGAGAGCCGATCGAGCGCATCGCGCATCGAAATGTCCCGCACGTGGAGCGACACCCGCCGGTCGAGCGGCGCATTCCAGGCAGGCAGCGACGCGAGGAGCGCGCTGGATGACGAGCACGACTGAGTCCGCGCGGGCGACGCGGCCAGTGTCAGCGACGCAACGAGCAAAACGATTGTGCGACGAGCGCGCGATCGTTTGCCGGCCACAAAGCGCCCGGGGCTAGGGGCGACCCACAGACGCTGTTGCCCGGTGAAGTATCGCGACGTTTCCCTGCCGCTCGATGCGCGCACCGAGCGAGAGAGCGATGACATTGAGAACTCGGTCAACCGGCTCACCAGAAAAAGATGCGGTCAGGTGAAGATTCGCCAGCGATGAATCCGCCACCCTTAGCCTTACTCCGTACCATCTGTAAAGTTCTGCCCCTACAAGAATGAGTGGTGCGTCGCGGAAGACAAGGCGCCCCTGGGTCCAGGCCAGGTCATCCTCGGAAACAGCTGACCGCTCGATGATGACTATTCCTTTGGTGTTTACGGTGGCGCGGTCGCGTGCGTTGAGCACCGTGTCCCGGTCGCGATCGGCCGCGGGTGCCAGGGTTACGGACCCCGAATCGACGGCTACCCGCGTGCCGGCGCTATCATCGCTCTCCACCGAAAAGGCTGTTCCGACGTCCTGGATGACGATGTCCCCGGCTATCACGGTGAAAGGGTGCGTTGGATCGTGCACGACGCTGAAGTAGGCGACGCCGTCGAGCGTAACCACGCGATCGCCCTGGTCCGGCTCTCTCAAAGACATCACGAGACGGCTGGTCGGGCCGAGAAGGACCCTGGTTCCGTCCTTCAGCACGACCTGTCTGCGCTCACCCACCGAAGTGGCAAAGGTCTGGCCCCTGTCGCTACGCGACCGACGAATGTCCTGCCAAAGCATCGTTCCGCCGATGATTATAATTGCTGCGGCGGCGATTCTGAGCAGTGCGGCAGGAAAACTGCGGTCGGGGGTACCTTTCGCGAGGTGAGGGGCGAACGGAATCACTTTCGGCTCGCCGAAGCGCGACTTCACCTGCTTCAGCGCACCCTCGACATCGATGTCAGAGGAATTCTGGCGTGACACGTTGACGAGAACTGACTCGAGCAGGCGCACGACCTTTGCGCGATGGGCATCAGCTTCGATCCATCCCCTTGTCGCCTCGGCCTCACCGGAACCAGCTTCACCGGTGAGATAGCGCGCGATACGCTCCCACTCGTCGGGGCTGATGTTGGCGGAACCCTCGTCAGGTTTCGACATATTCATTAATAACACAGACACCTGAACCGGGCGCTACCCTACTTGAACAAGACAGACACCTGCACCGGGCGCCCCTAATTGGATACCAGCCACGCGAGCGAGCGGGAACTGCGGGAGCGCATCCGGGCGGGAGACGAGGGTGCGTTCGATTCCGTTTTCCGATCGCACTACGCCCAGCTCGTGCGGATGGCCGAATCGGTGGTTCGCGAGCGCGCGTTGGCCGAGGAGATCGCGCAGGAGGTGATGCTCGAGTTATGGCGCCGCCGCGAGTCGCTGGAAGTCGAGCAAACCTTTCGCGCCTACCTCATTCGATCCACGCGAAATCGTGCGCTCAACCACATTCGTCACGACCGGATCGTGGCGCGTGAGGCTGCATTCGCGGCCATCGATCCTCCAAGCTCACCGTCGGCGGAAGACGAGGTCCTGGGTGTCGAGCTTGAGCGCGCCGTGCATGACGCGATCGAGGGCCTCCCCGAAAACTGCCGTGAAGTCTTTCAGCTGAGCCGCGAGCAGGGGCTCAAGTACGCCGAGATCGCGGCCACGCTCGAGATCTCCGTCAAGACGGTGGAGAAGCGAATGGGCCAGGCGCTCTCGGAGCTGCGTCAGCGCCTGGCACCCTGGCTACCGGCAGGTACGGGTGGAAGGGGGCGTAAAACCCCCGTATAGGCGGAGCATAACCCCCGTTATGAGGGGCGGACAACTCCTGCATAGGGTATCCGCGAGCTGGCGTGTCTCTCTTTCTGGAACATCGCGCGCGGAGTAAACACCGCGCGGTCACCTTTGGAGAGACATCATGCGAAATCCACTCAAAATAGTTTTCGTCGCCGGCGCGGCCGCTTTCATCGGGGCGTGCGCGTCCGACAATTCCACTTCGCCCGTCGCCTCGTCGGCCGCGGCCGCGGCACTCATCTCGGCTCCGCTCAGCTTCGACCAACTGAATACCAGCTTTGTTGGAGGCTCGGGTGACGCCAATGGGCTCACGCCCTGGGAGCCTGGCGATGGTGACCAGAATCGATTTGGTCCCGGCTGGCACGATTTCATGGGCGGTGGAATCGGCGAGAGTTTTATCGGAGGGATTGGATTTGGACCAGGATTCGCCCTCGGCCCTGGATTTGGGAGAGGTCCATTCGGAGACTGGCGCGATGCTGATAACTGCGCGTTCTCGACCACAACCAATCGCGTTGTCTGCCAAACCGACAACAGGCACGGCCTCACCATCAACCGCTCGTTCTCGTTCCTCGACGCGTCGGGCGCGGTTCAGCAGATGTTTGACGGGAACACCACCAATACGGTCAACGTGACGTCCACCGTAACCGGGACGACCAGTCATCATCACGGGGACGACACCAGCACCGTGAACGCATCGAGCGATTTTACCGCTGCCGGACTGGCATCGGGAAGCACGCAGCGCACCCTGAACGGAAAATCTGCCGGTACCGAGTCGTCAACCGGGACCAAGCACGGCGATGCGTTCACGGCAACGAGATCAGCGGGCGACACCATTTCCGGAATCGTGATTCCGATTCAGGACGGCAAGCCGACCTTCCCGACGGCGGGATCGATCATTCGCTCGATGCAGGCCACGGTCACGCTGAATGGTGGGACTCCGTCGACGTCATCGCGCCGCGAGGTCATCACATTCGACGGATCAGCGACTGCCACCGTGGTAATTACGCATGACGGTGTCACCAAGAACTGCACTAAGCCGCTGCCTCACGGCCCGCTGACCTGTCAGTAGCACCAATTTCGAGCAGGAAATACGGGTTCGTTGGCGCACCCAGCGCGAATCCGTACCACACCCTCAGTCCGGTCATCACTCGCACGGGGCCGGGCTGGCGGTGTTCCTGAGGTGAGCTCGGTGTGAAGTGGCGATCATGCCAAGGCACGAACTGCAGTTGCAGTTAGCTAGGCGGAGCGCGTCCCCTCAAACTTGGCGACGCGCTTAGCCCGTTCGCACAGTGCCCGCAGCTCGGGCTGGGAGAGATCTTCCCAGTGTGTTGGAATCGGAATGAGCCGCCGCTTTTCGTCCAGCGACTCGAACGTCAGCCACCCGGCTCCATGTCCTTCGGAGAGGGTGATGCGTCGCTGGCTGGTCGTGCGCCGGTCCGTCCCGGTCCGACGCTCCGTGCCGCCCCAAGCGTAGTATTTCGGGCGCCGTCGGTCCGCCTCGGACATGCGCCGCTCGACTTTGGTCGGCACCGAGTCCCAGACCTGCCAGTATGCTCCGTCTCTGTCTAAAAAAGTGCGATACGACATATCTAAATACCTCGCGCGGTAGCCTCACGCGTTCCAGCTCTCACTCGTGCAGGAAAAATGCCAATTTCCGGCATTTGAGAAATTAGCTAATTATATGTTTGTCAAGGGTTTACCCCCACAAAGATCCTACCTGCCACCGAGGATTCTACCGCGCGAAACTCGCCAAAGTTTCGCTCATGACGTCGATCATGGACTTGGCTGTCCAGCGGTCCCGGCCGTTGTAGAGGAAGGAGAAAGCCAGCACCTCGCCATCGACCGCCGTGACGTATCCAGCCAGCGCAATGACGTCGTTGGTGGTGCCCGTCTTGGCGTGGAGGTTCCCCTCGGCCGGAGTGTTCCGCATGCGCCGCTTGAGCAGCTCGGAGTCGCCGGCTACGGGCAGCGATGCGTGCAGCCACGGACCCCATGAAGCACGGTGGGCGTAGCCCAGAAGCTGGACCTGCGCGCGCGGGGTCACCCGATCGATTGTCGAGAGTCCGCTGCCGTCGGCAAAGGTGAGGCTACTCGTGTCCACGCCGACCTTGTTGGCGAAAAACGTGTCGAGGACGGAGCTGGCGTTCGCGACTGTCCCCACCGCGTCGCGCTGCGGCCCGCGCGCCGCGTTCCTGAACAGCAGCTCGGCGTAGTGGTTGATGCTCTCACGGTTCATCGCCGAGATCATGCTGGCGAGCGGCGGAGAGAGCAGCCCCGCGACCTTGACGGCAGTCGGCGGAGTTTTGCCGAGGCGAATCCCACCATCGACTTTGATCCCGCGCGCGATCAGCGCGTTCAGGAATGCGCCGGTGGCGAAGCTCGCCGGATCTTCCACGATGTAGACGTATCGACGGGTGCTGGTTCGCGAGCCGATTGAGCCGTTGGCGACGATCGTCCCGTCTCCCTGCTTTCTGAATGAGAGTCGCGCTCCGCCACCCGCGACGGTGCGAACGTTGGCAACGAGCGGAATCGCGCTGGTGGAAGGCTCGAGGGCGACCGTTGCCGGGTTTCCCGGCGAGGTTGGCGTCACCGCGACGACGACGACGTTCTCGTTCAACGACAGGGCGGACACGCGCGCGGCGTATGACGCCTGGAGATAGCGGGAGAGCCATCCCTGCGGAACTTTCTGGTCGTCGAACCCGGAGGCGTCGCCGATGACGCTGCCGGTCACGTGCTTGATTCCTTTCGCGGCAACCAGATCCGCGAGATGATTCATCGGAGCCGACGGACCGCCGGGCAGAAACTTTCCGGAGAGGGCGGGATCGCCATCGCCTCTGAGGTAGAGATTCCCGGTGAGTGTTCCATCGGGACCGACTGCCGCGTCACGCAGCGCGTCGGTGCTGAACTGGTAGGTCGGCCCGAATCGATCGAAGGCAATCGCGCTCGTCATCAGCTTCATCGTCGAGGCGGGAAGCATCTGCTCGCCCGCGTTGTTCGCATAGAGCGTATCGCCGCGTGTGAGCGACACCACCATCGCGCCCCACGTACCACCGCGGATGCGCGCGGCAAGTCCGCCGAGCGTCGCGGCCAGGTCGGCTGAAGTGCGCGGAGTGCTGTAGCCGACGGAGGGCACGGCGGGCGGCCTGTTGCGGCTCGGCCTCCGCGCGCGGCGTCGGGTGCTGGTTGTCCTTTTGGCCTGCGACTCGAGGATGGTGGGAGCGGCGGCGCAGACAGTGAGCGCCACCAGTATCGCGATTCGAATTCTGCGAGAGAACATCTTCAGCCGTTGAGCGTTAATAAAACTGAGTTCGTGAGAATGGACAGCGGACGGGCAACCCGTGGCGAGAACGGTGCCAGACTCGCGCTGCGCGTTCCCTTCCGAGGAGGATGGAGTCGCTTGGAATATACCCGGCGGTTGCGTATTTTCCCCGAACGACACTTGCACCCAACCGCACCAGAGGATACCGATGGCTGAGCGGCCGCACAATTTTCTTCGCGAGGGCTTGATCACCGGCTTCATCGGCGCGACGGCGATCGCAATCTGGTTCCTCGTCGTCGACACCATTGGTGGACGTCCCTTCTACACTCCGATATTCCTCGGCAAGGGCGTCGTCAGCGTGCTGGGAAAGAACATGATGGGTGACACTGCGTTCACGCAGGTGCTGGGCTACACGATCTTCCACTACGTCGCTTTTTTCATCGTGGGAATCCTTCTGACTGTGATCGTGCACCAAGCCGAGCGCACACCGGGAATCCTTGCCGGATTGGTCGTGGCGGTAGTGATGACGTCGCTCGGCTTCTACATGATCGCGGCGGCTTTCGCGCAGTCGGCGCTCGGCCAGATCGCCTGGGTTCAGGTTTTTGTGGCCAATCTCGTGGCGACGACGCTGATGCTCGGCTATCTGTGGCGGAAGCACCCGAAGCTGGAACGGCAGCTGAAGCAGGCGCTCGAAGGAACCGACGACAATTAGGCGGCCGACGGCTTCCAGTCTACCTGAGCGCCCGCGGTCGAGTCTTCGCCGCGGGCGTTCCATTTGAAGAACACCACCGTCATGATGATGATGAAGATGAGCCCGCCCGGGATCCACATGATGAGCGCGCCAAGGAGCTGATCTTCGAGCGGAGAAAGCGGCAGCACCCGCGGGGCCGCGCTGTACGCTGGGTAGAGGACATGATCGGCCATCGCTATGTAGACGGCGACGATCGACATCGGGATGCTCATCAGAAAGCTGTAGAGCATCTGCCCCGGATACGCGAGCCGCGGAAATTCCGGAAGCTGGCTCATGAGCGGCCACCACATCAGCACCGCTGCCGCCATGAACATCAAATGCTCGAGGATGTGGAGATTGTGATTCGCCATCGCCGCGTTATAAAACTGCGGCAGATGCCACACCGCGATCATGAGGTTGAACACGACGAAGCAGATGGGTGCTCGCGTAAGGAATCGCGCGATCGGCGCGATGCGGGGTCGCGACAACACGGGCCGCAACATCCAACCGGGCACTCCCGCCAGCAGCAGCGGCGGCACCGCCAGCGTGAGCAGAAGATGCTGCACCATGTGCGCGCTGAAGAGATAGTCGTCGCTCAGGTCATGAATGGGGCCGTTGAGCGAGGCGAACAAGAGGAGCAGACCGGAGAAGAAGAAGGTTCGCTGGGCCGCACTTGCTCGGCGGTTCAATGCCTTCTCTGCCCAGATGTAGAGCGCGCCGAGGGCCGCGATACCGATGGCGGTACTGGGGTGAACCGACCATCGCCACCAGCTGAGATTGACGATGGGATGCAGCAGCGCCAGGAGCAACATGCTACATGATCTTGATGTGGAGATGTCCGAAGAGGAACAGCAGCGCGAGGAGCGTGATCGACGCGATCAGGAGGGGACCGGTGAAGAGCACCCGGAAGAGCCGATGATCGTACTTGAGGTGCATGTAGAACATCACCACCGTCGCGAACTTTACCGCCGACAATGTCAGGAGCGTGGGAACGAACGCGCGTGACGCAACGAACGACGGGACGTAGTAGGCCCAGACCTCGCCGACCGTGATCAGCGTGAGAATGAGGGCGACCTTCCAATACGTGGACCAGGTCGGATGGGCGTGCTCTTCCTCCCCGTGCGGCGCGTGTGCCTGCGCCTCTGCTGAATCCGGGAGATTGGTCGTGCTGGCGTGAGAGTCCATCATTCCTGCCGGTTACTTGATGAGATAAACGAGAGTGAAGATCACGATCCAGATCACGTCGACGAAGTGCCAGTACAGAGCGGAGATGTCAACGAGCAGTGAATCCTTGGAGCCAAGGCCGCGCCGATAGTCGATCGCGAGCAGCGTCAGGAGCCACAGGACGCCCGCCGTCACGTGCGCGCCGTGGAAGCCGGTGAGCGTGAAGAAGGAAGAGCCGAACAGGTTCGTCCGAATCGAAAGTCCTTCGTGGACGAAGGACGTGAACTCGAACGCCTGGAATCCGAGAAAAGTCGCGCCGGCGATCGCCGTCATCCAGAGCCACAGCTTGGA
>JADGQU010000316.1 GCA_017881545.1 Gemmatimonadaceae bacterium | reverse complement strand
GACCATACCCGGCCGCGCGGAAGAGGACCACAGCCATGCCGGCAGGATACAATCTTCCCCTCGGTAACGCTGATCGATAGGAGAAACAAGATGCCCGTCATCCATCACGTCTCCCCCCGCAACGGCGATGTCCTTTTGCTCGTCGGGACGATGAAAGGCGCGTTCGTCTTTCGCGCGAACAAAAAGCGCGGGAAGTGGGATATGGGAGGTCCGTACTTTCCCGGCAGCGCGGTCTACGCCATGGCCTACGACGGCCGCGGCAACCGGCACCGCATCTGGGCCGGCCCGCAAAGCATGCACTGGGGAGCGCTCCTCCGATCGAGTGACGATTTCGGCGAGAGCTGGACCGATCCGGAAGTGGCGAACGTCAAGTTTCCGGAAGGTTCGGAAGCGGCGCTGAAGAACATCTGGCAGATCACTCCCGGCCGGGAGACGGAGCGCAACACGCTCTACTGCGGCGTCGAGCCGGCGGCCCTCTTCAAGTCGACCGATTCCGGCAAGTCGTGGGCTCTGGTCGAAGGACTCTGGAATCATCCGCAGCGGCCCCAATGGCAGCCCGGCGGCGGTGGGATGTGCCTGCATACGATCCTTCTCGATCCGGCCAACCCGAAAAAGATCCGCATCGCCGTGTCGACGGCAGGCATGTATGTGACCGAGGACGGCGGCGTGAGCTGGCGGCCGTCGAACAAAGGCGTGCGCGCCGACTTCCTCCCGGAGAAGTATCCGGAGTTCGGCCAGTGCGTTCACAAGGTCGTTCAGTCGAAGCAGAAACCGGAGCGGATGTTTCTGCAGAATCATTGGGGTCTCTATCGCAGTGACGATGCCGGCGAAAGCTGGACCGACATCGCCAACGACGTGCCCTCCGACTTCGGCTTCGCCATGGCCATCCATCCCGAGGACCCTGATTGCGCATGGATCGTCCCGCTCGAGTCCGACGGCTTTCGCTGCACCCCCGAGGGGAAGCTACGCGTTTACCGGACGCGCAATGCCGGTGGGCGTTGGAAAGCGCTGTCGAAGGGACTGCCGCAGAAGGAGGCATATGAGACGGTCCTCCGCGATGCCATGGCCGTCGATGCGCTCGATCCGGTGGGCGTCTATTTCGGCACGAGGAGCGGAAAACTCTTCGGCTCGTCCGACGAGGGGAAGAGCTGGGAGGAGTTGGCCGACGGTCTTCCGCCGGTGGTTTCGGTGAAGGCGGCCCGCGTCTCGCTCTCCGGGAAGAAGAAGTGATGCCGTTCGTCTTCGTGATCCCGGGACCGTTGCGCGAGATCGCCGGTGGCCGCGGCGAGATTCGCGTCGACGGTTCCGCCGTCTCCGTATCCGAGGCGCTCGCGCTCCTCGGCGATGACTACCCCAAGGTTCACGACCGCATCGTCACCGAGCTCGGCGAGGTCCGTCCTCACATCAACATCTTCATCGACGGTGACAGTTTCCGCGACCTCGGCGGATTGGATGCATCGATTCGAAACGGCGCGGAGATCATCATCCTGCCGGCCGTTAGTGGGGGGTAACCGTGACCGTTAAGCTTCAAGAGAGTTTTTCGAAATTGATTCTGCCGTTCATCTTCGCGAGAAACGGCGAGGCGCCGCCGGCACTCGAACGGCTTCGGAGCGAGATACTCCATGTTCCGGCCTTTCCGAAGAGGGGCGACGAGCCGGATCCCAGCCGGCCGGCCAAGCTGCGGCAATGGACCCCGATCCCATCCAAGATGCTTGGGAGAATGACCGAGCGCCTGACGGAGCCTCTTCCCTACTACTTTCTCGGCGACGAACCGGTACAGGAGTTTGCGAGCAAGCACGTTCTAGCCCTTCGCTGGAGCGAAGAGCTGTCCGGCTATTTCGCGGAGCTCCGCGTTGGCTTTGAGAGAGCCCGAAGCGCTGTCCTCGATTTAGTCGGCGTCGAGCTTTACCTATTCAGCTCCGGTGCTGGCGTGTTGTCCATCGAGATCAAACCTCGCGAGTTGCGCGTCCGTCGCGAGGAGAACGAGGGAGCTGCCATCTATGAGCCGTTCACCGCGTCTGATCTCGTCGAAATCAATTACAGGCTCAGAACGCTCAACGCGAGGAGGCCAGCGACGCTGCTTTCGCTGCGATGGAAACGGGCCTTGGAGAAATCGACGGAAGGAGGAGCAACTCCGGCAGGAGGCCGGCCAACTCATGTCGAGACTGCCCCGGCGCTGGGAGAGGGATCGCTTCATGAGAGACTCTGCGCGGCGAGGGAGTTTACGGTGCTCGACATCATTGAGCACTGCCGAGACTCACTCCAGAATCTGGTCGATATTAAAATCCGGCGTGAGCGGGGCCTTCACATCCTCACGTTCGCGAGAACGGAACGGGGGGCTACGTTCCAGCAATGCGCGGATGACTTCTTTCGCCTGCGGCGCGTTTACGATCGCAACTACAAAGGACCTCCTTGGGCGCTCAACCCCGAGACAGACAGGGACGAGATCCTGCAGTCGTTCGAGCAGGTGTACCTCGGCGTCAGTGCGGAAGGTTGCGCGGTCCTGGTGCTCGATGACGGCACCGAATTCTTCAATCAGCTTGCCGACCGTGTCCGTCATGGCTATTTCGCAATGTTTCTCATCGCCATTCACGAGCGGGTCATGCTCGAGGAGCTCGCGTACCAGTCGTGCCGCCTGCCTGAGGTCCATGATGCGGCGCGGCAGGCGCGCGCGGCCCGGTCGGAGTTGATCGAGAAGGTACGAAATGCGCGAAAATCAGTATTCGAATTTACGCTGCACCATAGTCAATACGTGGTGAGCCACGTCCACATGTACCAGGAGATCTATGAGCGGATGATCGATGCCATGCGCGTTCCGGTGATGCACCAACATGTGGAGTCGGAAATCGCCAACATGCAGCAAATCCTCGAGGAGCACCACGAAGAGAAGTCGACTCGATCCAGGGATCTCCTGGCATCACTCGTAGGTGTGCTCGGGATCGTGTCGCTCTTGCTCGCATTCTGGGGAGCGAACTGGAAAGAGGTTCAAGGCCGCAGCATGGGCGACGCATGGGTTATGGCTAGCGCGCTGGCCGCGATCGTTCTGGCGTTTCTCCTGTTCGCGGCTCGGAGGCGCACATGAAGCGCGTGATGACCGTCCGCAGGGCCTACGTGATCTCCTATCCACTCGGGAGCCTGTCCGGAATTGCCGGCCAGCGGCTCTGCGTCCGAAGCCCTTGATACGCGACTCGGTGAGCGAGCCGCTCGATCCACGCGATGTCCACGATGCCATACGTTTCCGCGATCCAGGATGGAGACCGGTCCTCGGTTCGAAGTAGGTGAAGGAGCGGATCGATTACGTCGTAGCCGACGCCAAGCACCTCATCGTCGTACCAGTAGTCCTCGCAGCCCGGCCGTCGATCCGTCAGCGTTTCGGTCAACTCGATCGCGCTCGCGATGTCGATGACTTCGGACTTATAGAGCGATCCCAGAGGCTCGAGCTGTCCGTAGAATGCCTCGGTCTGCCTTCCCATCAGCTTCTCGCTCAGGTCGCCCGTGGAAACAACGGTCGACCGATGGCGATCGGCGACGCCGAAGACGAGATCCTGGATCAGCCGCGTGTCCGTGTTGATGCCGCTCCACGGTCCGGACGCAGGACAGGCCTCCAGCATGGCGTGACGGACTTCGGCAGCGTCAATGACGAGATGCTCCACGCCGAGCCGGCGCGCGCACTCCACGCACGACGCGGCTCGTTCCGCGTCTCCGGGCCTGCCGAGATTCACGGTCACGGCACGCACGGACCGAGTGATGCCGGCAGCCATCTGGCAGAGTCGGATAGTCACGACCGAGTCCAGCCCGCCAGAAAGCCCGATGA
>JADGQU010000315.1 GCA_017881545.1 Gemmatimonadaceae bacterium | reverse complement strand
GTAGCCAGGACCTGGCTGAGCAGTTCAATCTTTGACCATTGATAACTCCCAAAGATCGCTTCCGCACTCTTCGCCGGTTTGACGCCGGTGCGGACTAGCTCAGATGCAATCTTGAAGGTTCGCTCGGTCGTGTTCGAATAGTGAAACGATCCGGTGTCGGTCAAGAGCGCCGTGTAGACGCATTCGGCGATCTCTTTGGTCACCCGGACGCCGGTGGCTTTGCAAAGGTTGTAGATCATCTCGCCCACGGCCGAAGCCGTCGAGTCGATCCAATTGACGGTGCCGAAGAGTTCGGTGGTCGAATGGTGATCGATGTTGACGACGAATTGCTTTTCCAGGTCGATCAGCCCGGGACGATCGATGTCAGAGCACTCGATGACAAAAACTCCATCGTAGGGCCGGTCCACCGATGGGGTGACGCGAATCTCATCCGCGCCCGGGAGTTTTTGATACGAATGGGGCGCCGGGTCGCGCATGATGACCTCGACATCCTTGTCGAGCGCGCGCAGCAGCCAGAAGAGACCGAGCGAGGAACCGAGACTGTCGCCATCGGGGCGAATATGGGAAGTAATCGCAAAGCGATCCTTGTTTTCAATCAGTTCTACTACTTGACTAAGCATTGCTAGATCGCGGATTTCGAATTGCGGATTTCGGATTGAACCGCGAATTCAGTTCGCAATTCACAATCCGACATTCACCATTCACTCCGCATCCTTGATCCTTTCAGTACCGGGTTCGATCTTCCGGAGGATGGAATCGACGCGTTCAGCCTTCTCTTCCACCGTGTCGCGCACAAAGTGCAGCGCCGGAGTATGCCGCAAATTCAGCGCAAAGCCCAGTTGCTTGCGCACATAGGGCGCGGCATGTTGCAACGCTCGCAAAGCGACTTTGTGTTCCTCTTCATCGCCGGAAACCGTGACGTAAACGCTGGCGTCACGGAGATCGTCAGACACGCGGACCTCCGTTACCGTGACTAACGTCAAGCGCGGGTCTTCCAATTCGTAACCCACGATCTGCGCAATCTCTTCGCGCAAAGTTTCGGCGATGCGCTCTGGGCGATGCATAAGTCAGAGATCAGAGGTCAGCAGTCAGAGGTCAGAACGAACTCGCGCCGGTGGATTGACGCGGATCTCCCTGACATCTGATCTCTGACCTCTGTTTTTCAAAGCTCCGTCGCGGCCACCTTCTCGATCACGTAAGCCTCGATCTGATCGCCAACCTTGATGTCGTTGAAGTTTTCCAGGCCGATGCCGCATTCAAAGCCTTCGCGGACCTCAGAAGCGTCGTCTTTAAAGCGGCGCAGAGAGATGATGTTGCCTTCCCAGGAAACCACTCCGTCGCGAATCAGACGGGCGCGCGCGTTGCGCTTCATGATCCCATCGATGACCATGCTGCCGGCGACGGCCCCGATTTTCGGCACCCGGAAGACTTCGCGGACGTCGGCCTTGCCCAGGATCTTCTCTCTTTCGATCTTGTCGAGCATGCCGATCATCGCGGCCTTAATCTCTTCTTCGACCTTGTAGATGATTGAGTGCAGCCGGATGTCCACGCTTTCCTGTTTCGCCAGATCGCCGGCGCGCGATTCAGGCCGCACGTTGAAACCGATGATGACCACCGCCGTGGACGAAGCGCCGGCCTGCGTTGCCGACGCGAGCAGCACATCCGACTCAGTGATCGCGCCGACGCCCGAGCGCACAACTTTTACTTTGACGCGCTCGCTGGACATTTTTTGCAGCGTCGCTTTCAGCACTTCGACTGAGCCCTGCACGTCGGCCTTGAGCACCACCAGCAATTCCTTGACTTCGGTTTCACCCAGCGCTTCGATGCCGCGTTTGGTCGTCTTAATCAGCGTCCGCTGGCGCTCGGCCGCTTGCCGGTGACCAGAGATTTGCTGGGCCCGGACAACGTCCGCGACTACCTGGAAACTTTCGCCGGCTTGCGGGACACCCTGTAGTCCCAGCACTTCGACCGGCGTAGCCGGACCCGCTTCGGTGACTGCTTCGCCACGATCGTTGAACATGGCGCGCACCTTGCCGAAGACCTGGCCGACGATGAACGGATCGCCGACCCGCAGAGTGCCCTGCTGGACCAGAGCCGTAGCCACCGAACCACGGCCGCGATCGAGCTTGGCTTCCAGCACGACCCCGGATGCCAGACGCGTCGTGCTGGCGCGCAGGTTCAGGATGTCGGAAGTCAGCAGAATAGTTTCGAGCAGATTCTCAATGTTCTCTCGCTTCTTGGCCGAGACCTGGACCATTTCAGTCTCGCCGCCCCACTCAACCGGATTAAGGCCCTGCTGAGAGAGTTCCTGTCTGACTCGATCGGGATTCGCGGCAGGCACATCGATTTTATTGATTGCGACGACGATAGGAACGCCGGCCGCGCGCGAGTGTTCGATCGCTTCGATTGTTTGCGGCATGACGCCGTCGTCAGCGGCCACGACCAGGACTACCACGTCCGTGGCTTTCGCGCCGCGGGCCCGCATCAGCGTAAACGCTTCGTGGCCGGGAGTGTCGAGGAATACCACGCGTCTCGTTTCGCCCGAATTGTCGGGGCTGGGCACTTCCACGCTGTACGCGCCGATGTGCTGGGTGATACCGCCGGCCTCGCCGCCGGCGACATTCGTCGTGCGAATCGCATCCAGCAGGGAAGTCTTGCCGTGATCGACGTGACCCATTACGGTGACCACCGGCGCTCGCGGCACTTCGACATCATCGGCATCGGTGGCGATCAGTTCTTCAAACTCTTCCTCGGCAATCATCTCTTCGAAGGGCACAAAACTTACCTCGTAACCGAAGCGCTGGCCGAGTTCGGCCGCCACTTCGTCGTTCAGAGATTGATTGATGGTCGCAAATACTCCGCGCTGCAGCAGCAGGGCGACCACATCTTTGGGTTTGATGCCGAGCTTCGATGCTCCGATGAGCTTGTCCTCGTCGAGCAGCTCCTTCGGCTTCTCGCCGTCGTACGTGATTGGTGAAAAGGCGTCCGTGACGAGCTTCTCCTTCAGGCCCTCGGCGTCCTTCGTGATGATCACGACCGACAGGTCCTTCGTCTGGAGGTGCCGCTTCACGGCGGCGTTCACATCCGCGCGGGTGAGCTTCGACAGCTTCTCGCGCATCGTCGCCACGTAACCGCCCAGCCCGTACCACTTCTGATCCAGCGCATAGCCGAGCTGATGGTCCTGCGTGGAAGTGAGCAGGTACGCGTTCTTCATGAGGTAGTCGCGCGTGACCTGGAACTCCTCCTCCGTGAGGCCGTCGTTCACGAGGCGGTTCAGCTCGCGGATCGCAATGCGCAGCGCCATGTGCGCGTTCTCGGGCACGACGGGGCGGATCCAGATCTCGAAGATCTGGGCGCGGCGCGCGACATTCGAGTCCGGGAAGAACTGGAACATCCCGCGCGGGAACGCCTCGATGTAGGCATAGTCGCCGTAGTTCATGCCGCGCACCTCGCGGATGCGCTGGTAGAGGTGCGAGCTGGAGGAACGGTGCTCGCCGAGCCATGCCCGCGCGATGGACAGCGCCGCGAAGTCCGGGTTTGCGCGCGTGACGGCGATCGGGAAACCGAAGGAGATTGCGGTCGCGCGCGTCTCCTTCTTCACGATATCGACCTCGACGCCCGCACTCTTGCGGCCGACGACGCCTTCGGGCGGGGAGAGAGCGGGTCCGGGCGGAAGCTTTGCGATCTCCTCGCGCAGGCGCGTGGCGAGGGCGGGCGGCGCGTCTCCCGCGACGCCCACCGTGAGCGCGGCGCGCGAGTACGCCTTCTTCGCGAAGTCCTTCACGTCATCCAACGTGATCGCGTTGATGCCCTGGGCGGTGCCGAGGACCGGATGCCCGT
>JADGQU010000060.1 GCA_017881545.1 Gemmatimonadaceae bacterium | reverse complement strand
GCGCGGCCGAAGTGCCTAGTGTCGCCCTCTTACTCACAACCATTCGCGTGGATGATTGCGCGACTGAGCGCGCCAGTTTTTCGAGATGGCGGCGGGCGTATTGAATCCTCTCCACCAACGCACCCGACAGATTTCGTTTCGCCAGTGAGAGCGCCTTGTTCACCTCATCGCGCGAAGCACATGCCGCCGCGGCCGCCGCGGATGGTGTCGGCGCGCGCAGGTCGGCGACCGCGTCGCAGATCGTGATGTCCGCTTCGTGCCCCACGGCGGAGATGACCGGAACCGGGCACGCCACGACCGCGCGCGCGACGCGCTCATCGTTGAACGCCCACAGATCTTCCTTGCTGCCACCACCTCGGCCGACGATCACGACGTCGGCCTTTCCCCAGCGCGCGACGCGCCTCAGCGCGGCCGCGATTTCCAGCTCCGCTCCATCGCCCTGAACCCTTGTCGGACAAAGAACGAGACGCGCGCCAAGGTTTCGCTTTCGCATCACTGCCACGATATCTCTGAGCGCTGCTCCATCGGGGCTCGTCACGACGGCGACAATTTTCGGAAAGTGTGGAAGGGCTCGCTTGCGCGCTTCGTCGAGCAGCCCCTCGCGCCGGAGCTTCGCCAGCGTCACCTCCATCGCTTTCCGCCACAGCCCGTCGCCCTCGGCCTCGATGCGTGTGACCTTGAGCTGGAGATCCGTGCGCGCCGTATAGACCGTCATCTGCCCGAACAGCACGACCTGCATTCCATCGTCCGGCGGCGCCGGAATCCGCTGCTGATCGCCCGCCCAGACGACGCAGCGAATCTGCGCGGCACGGTCCCGCAGCGAGAAGTACCAGTGTCCGTTCCGGTGACACTTGAAGTCGGTGATCTCGCCGCGAACCCAAACCGGGCGCAGCCGCGATTCGATCAGCTCGCGCGTATGCAGTGCGAGGTCGCCCACAGACACTGGGTTGTCAGCCCCGGCGCCCAGCGCCGAGCGCGCGGGCGGAGCCGCGAAGAGATCGAAGGGCACGGCTTTCATCGGGACGTCATCTCCGCTGCGCGAACGGTGTTCGACATCAGCATCGCGATCGTCATCGGCCCAACGCCGCCTGGAACCGGCGTCATCTTCGACGCGACCTTACGGACTGATTCGAAATCGACATCGCCCTGCAGCCTTGTGCCGGTCTTCGAGCTCGGGTCCGCGACACGGTTGGTCCCGACGTCGATCACCACCGCCCCCGGCTTCACCATGTCGGCCGTAACCACGTTGGGACGCCCAGCGGCGACGATCAGAATGTCGGCGGCCCGGGTGTGGGCCTTGAGGTCCGCCGTGTGGCGGTGACAGACAGTGACGGTGCAGTTCGCGTTCTCGTTGTCCTGCATCATGAGCGCCGCCAGCGGCTTGCCTACGATATTGCTGCGCCCGATCACGACGCAGTTCTTCCCTGGCGTCTTCACGCCCGACTCTTTGAGCAGAACCTGAATTCCCGCCGGCGTGCAGGAAATGAATCCGTCACGCTCGCCAATCAACATTTTTCCGACATTCACGGGATGAAATCCGTCCACGTCCTTCGCCGGATTGATTCTCCTGATCACGGTGTCGGAGTCGATCTGCTTTGGCAGCGGCATCTGTACCAATATGCCGTGGATTTTGGGATCCGCATTGAGGGCATAGACTCGGCTCAACAGGTCGGCCTGCGATGTGTCAGCGGGCAGCCGCACGTTGAGGCTGTACATCCCCGCTTCTTCCGCCGCCCTCGCTTTCGCGCTCGTATAAACCGCGCTCGCGGGGTCGTCGCCGACCAGCACCACGGCGAGCCCTGGCCTCACTCCGCGCGCTAAGAGTTTCTTCGCCCGTTCTGCCACATCCGCGCGGACTTTCTTTGCGATCGCGCGACCATCGATCAGCTCAGCGGGCAAAGTCGACTGCTCTCGTCTCCCGGATCAGTACGACCTTGATCTGCCCGGGGTACTGAAGCTCGGCCTCGATGCGTCGCGCGATCTCCTCGGTGAGCGATGCCATCCGCGGATCGTCGACCTCCTCGGGCACCACGATCACGCGGACTTCGCGGCCGGCCTGAATCGCGAAGACCTTTTCGATTCCACGGTAGCTCGCCGCGATTTTCTCGAGACCCTCGAGCCGCTTGACGTAGGTCTCGAACGCCTCGCGCCTCGCACCGGGGCGCGCGCCGGAGATCGCATCGGCCGCCTGGACGAGCACCGATATCTCGCTCTCGTGGGGCACATCGTCGTGGTGCGCCGCGATGCAGTTGACGACGATGGGGTTCTCCCCGTACTTGGTCGCCATCTCGACGCCCAGCTGCACGTGGGTTCCCTCGTGCTCGTGGGTGAGCACTTTGCCGATGTCATGGAGCAACGCGCCCCTGCGCGCCATCGCGACATCGAGTCCGAGCTCGGCAGACATGATCCCCGCCAGCCACGCGACTTCCTTCGAGTGATTCAGAATGTTCTGCCCGTAACTCGTGCGCCAGCGCATGCGCCCAATCAGCTTCACCAGCTCCGGATGCAGTCCGTGCACGCCGCTCTCGTACGCCGCCTGCTCACCCGTCTCGATGATCGATGCGTCGACCTCGAGCTTCGACTTGTTGACGACTTCTTCGATGCGTCCGGGATGAATGCGCCCGTCGGCAACGAGCTTCTCCAGCGACAGACGCGCAACCTCGCGGCGTACCGGGTCGAAGCACGATACCACGACAGTGTCGGGTGTGTCGTCGATGATGACGTCGACGCCCGTGGCGAGCTCGAACGCGCGAATGTTCCTGCCCTCGCGGCCGATGATGCGTCCCTTCATCTCGTCGTTGGGAAGCGAGACTGCCGATACTGTGGCTTCGACGCTCTGCTCGGCCGCGATTCTCTGGATCGCCAGTGCGATGATCTTCTTCGCCTCTCGCTCGGCGTTCCGTTTGGCGGTCTCGCGGATCTCGCGGATCTTGTTCGCCGCGTCGGCGTGCGCCTCTTCCTCCATCCGATGCATCAGCTCAGCTTTGGCGTCGCCAGCCGAGAGGCCGGCGAGCTGCTCCAGCCGGCGCCGCTCCTCACCCAGTAGCCTGTCGAGCTCTTGCGCGCGATCGGCGAGGGTCTTTTCACTGTTGCCGAGGGCCTCAGTGCGGCGGGTGGCCTCGCGCTCGCGCTGCTCCAGCAGGTCGTACTTGCGATTGAGCTGGCCTTCCTTCTCGTCGACCTTGCGTTCCTCGCGCTCGATCTCTTCGCGGCGGGAGCGGACCTCAGCTTCCCATACTTCGCGGAGCTTCATCAGCTCTTCTTTGCCGCTCAGGATGCCGGTCTTGCGAAGACTCTCCCCCTCGCGCTCGGCCTCACCAACGATCCTCTTGGCTGTTTCTTCCGCCGTCGCATGCGCCAGCTGCTGGCGCTTGAGCTCCGTTTTCCCACCGGCCTTTCGCCCAACAAAGAAAAAAACCGCGCCGGCAATTGCAAACAGAAGGATGCCAGCTGCGGCCAACCAGGCAGTGCTCGTCATGTCAGATCTATGTTGGGCCCGCGGCAAGTGCCACAGGCGGCCCCTAACGCGCCGGAAAGTCGTCGCGTAGTCGAGGTTAAGCTAATGTGGGTTATCGGTTTGGGCGAGAGCAAACTCAGGCGGGAGCTCCCATCGATTCGGCTGCGAAGCCTTCAGCCCCCCGCCTTGGTTTTGTCGATGCCTGAGGCCAGCCGCGATGCTTACTCTTTTTTGTGGATGCCTGAGCCCAGCCGCGATGCTTACTCTTTTCTTTTCGCGGGGGGGAGCCACGGCCGAATCTCCGCGCCAAGCCGCTTCATGGCCCCCGCAAGGTCGTCGCCCGCCTCGCGGGCATCGAACAGCTCATCTGTGATGCTCAGCGCGGCGAGGATCGCGCCCTTCTGGGCCTCGACGATGTTGCCGGCCCGCATCGTCTCACGGATGACGTTGTCCACGTGCTCGGCCACCGCGCGCGTGCGCTCGGGGCTGGCATCGCTCCTGATCGAATACTCGTCGCCGAGGATCGTGACGCGGACGACATTCTTTTTTGTGCTCAACGCGCTCCCGCTCCATCATGCTGTTGACGGAGGAAGCGGACGCGGTCGATCATCTGCTGGGTTCGCGCGCGCGCGGCGTCGAGCCGGCTGGTGAGGCCGGCGTTCTCGTTTTCCAGATGCTGAACGCGCTCAGGAGACACTACTCCCTTCACTCCGGTTGATTCGAGACTCTTGATGCGCGCCTCCGCCTGCAATGCGCGGCGGCGGAACGCGGCGAGCTCGTCGCCGAGATGTTTCACCAGCTGCTCCAGCTCCGCGAAGGCGGATATTTCAGGACGTACGCTGTCGGACACCCAGTTCTCCCTCGAGTGCGTTGACAATCTTCGCCGTTCTCCCTTGCACTTCCTGGTCCTTTAGTGTGCGCTCGGGATGACGGAACGTCAACGCCCACGCCAGACTGCGCGATCCATCGGGAATTCCCTGGCCGCTGAATTCGTCGAAAAGAGTAAGACTCTCGAGCAGATCGCCGGCTTCTCTCCGGATGAGGACGTCGATTTGCGCAGCTGTAACACTTGACGGCGCGAGAAGAGCGAGATCTACCTGCACTCGCGGAGTCGCGGGGATCGCCTTGTACGCATGGCTCCTGGCGGGTCCCTGCTCGATCGCCTCGAGGTTCAACTCCAGCCCAAACGCAGGCTTCGCCCAGACCGGAGCATCGAGCGTCAGGCGACGAGCTGAGCCGACGACAATCCCGTCGACGGCAATGTCCCACAGCGTCTCGCCGGCGCCGGGAACCAGCTTCACCGCCGCTGACGGAAACGCCGCCACGGCCGCGTTCTCCGCGAGGAACTTGATGTCCCACTCATCGTAGCTCGGTTGTATCGCCTTGGTGAAATGCGTCGGCGAGCGCTGACCCATCACCAGAGCGGCGACGTGCATCTCCTCGCGCGGAAGCGCGGTTTTCCTGGGACCCGGAAGCGCCGCGGGATCTTCGCCCGCGAAAAACGCCGTGCCGATCTCGAACAGTCGAACATTCCCCTGCATGCGGGCCAGATTGTACTCGGCCCGGGAAATCAGAGTCCTCAACAGATCCCCGCGCAGAAACGCTTCGTCCTCCGCCAGCGGATTGGTGACGCGGACGGTGGCGCCCCTCCCCTCAGCCACAAAGGGCATCGGCCTGATCTCGTTGAGACCGGCGGCGACGAGCGCGTCCTGGACGCGCTCCATCACAGCGACGAGCGGCGCATCGGGCACGGCGCTGGGACGGAACGGGCGCAGCTCCGAAGAGAATGTGTCGTACCCTCGCAGCCGCGCGATCTCCTCCGCCAGATCCACATCGCCACGCACGTCGTGCCGCCAGCTCGGCGGCGAAATCTTGAAGACGTCCTTGGCCTCGGGCGCGATCCTGAACCCGACGGTCCTGAGGTTCTTCTCTACTTCTATTGCGTCCACGGGCTCGCCGAGCAGTCGCGCTACTCGCGGGAGCTTGAGGGAGATGGGTTGCGGACGTTTGGGAAGCGGATACAAGTCAACTGGATTCCCCTGCGGGATTCCACCCGCGACGGACAGGATCAGCCTCGCGGCGTAATCCACCAGCGCTGGAATTGCCTCGACGTCCACGCCACGCTCGAACCGGTAGCTCGCGTCCGTCGAGATTCCTAGCTTTCGACGAGTAGCGCGAATGCTCGCGGGATTGAATGCGGCCACCTCGAGAAAAATCTCGGTCGTTCCGTCCGACACTTCGCTTCCACTGCCGCCGATGATGCCCGCGATGGCCTGCGCTCGCTCCGCATCTCCAATCACCACGGCGCCGGGCGGCAGCGTCCTGTCGACGCCATCGAGTGTCTTGATCAACTCCTCGCCGCGAGTCTTCCTCACGACCACGGTGCCGCGCGCAATCCTCTCGAGATCGAACGCGTGCATCGGCTGGCCGAAGCCGACGAGCATGTAGTTCGTGACGTCAACGACGTTGTTGATCGAACGCAAGCCGACGGCCTGGAGCCGCCGCACCAGCCAATCGGGGCTGGGTCCAACCTTCAAACCCGTGAGCACCGCGCCGGCGTAGCGCATGCAGCCGTCGGTGTCCTCGATCTTGACGGTTATGTCTCCGACTTTGCCGGACGTCGCCTTCACGGTGTGCGTGCGAATGACGAACGGCTTCTCCTCGGCGATCTCGGGGCGGCTCATGGTGCCGCCGGTCGCGGCGGCGATCTCGCGCGCGAGCCCCTCGTGAGAAAGGAGATCGGGGCGATTTGGGAGCACATCGATCACGAGTCGGGTGTCGCCGATCGGCATCGCGTCGAGGAACCTGGTCCCAGGTTCCGCAATGAGCGTCAGTGCCATGATGCCCTCTTTGTCCTCGCCGAGTCCGAGCTCTTTTGCCGAGCAGAGCATGCCTTCGGAGTTCTCGCCGCGAATCTTCCGCTTCTCGATCTTCATTCCGCCGGGGAGCACGGCGCCGACGGGCGCGAACGGGTACAGCGTGTTGACGGTGACATTGGCCGCGCCGCACACGACGTCCAGCAAAGTCCCCGTACCGGCATCGACTTTCGTGATCCAGAGGTGATCAGAGTTCGGATGTCGCGTTGCCTCGACCACGCGCGCAATCACGATCGCCCCCAGGTCCGCTTGCAGGGGAACAAGATCGTCGACCGTCGCGCACCGGGATGTGAGGAGATCGCGCAGCTCAGTGGGACTGAGGCTGAACGGAACGAAGGCGCGGAGCCACTCGTAGGAGGCGTTCACCGGGAGATCTGGTAGAGAAATCTCACGTCCGAATCGTAGAGAATCCTTATGTCGGGAATGTCGTAGCGGAGCATCGCTATCCGCGCCGGGCCCATGCCGAATGCCCACCCGGTGTAGCGATCGGCGTCGAGCCCCGCCGCATTGATCACGGACGGATGCACCATTCCCGACCCGAGAATCTCCATCCAACCGGTGCCTTTGCAGCCCGGACATCCGGACCCGTGACACAGCTGGCACTCCACGTCCATCTCGGCCGACGGCTCCGTGAACGGGAAATAGCTGGGGCGGAAGCGCGTCTTCGTCTTGCCGAAGAATTGGTTGGCGAAATGCGTGAGGGTCGCCTTGAGATCGACGAAGCTCACTCCGTCGTCGATTGCCAGGCCTTCGATCTGCGCGAACATGGGCGCGTGCGACGCGTCAAAGAAATCGCGGCGATAGGCGTTTCCCGGGCTAAGAATCCTGATCGGCGGCTTGAACTTCTGCATCGTGCGAATCTGGACGGGTGAGGTGTGCGTTCTCAGCATCACGTTCTCGCCCAGGTACAGCGTGTCGTGCAGGTCCAGCGCGGGGTGGTCGGGGGGGAAGTTGAGCGACGTGAAGTTGTACCACTCCGTCTCCGCCTCCGGGCCAAGCGCGATCGTGAATCCGAGCTCGCGAAAGATCTCCTCGATCTCCTCGATGACGAGAGTGACGGGATGCTTCGAGCCCTGCCATTGGCGGCGCGCGGGCATCGTGAGATCGACGTTCCGTTTGGAGGAGCTGGCAGCGTCGAGCTGCCGCCGCCGATCTTCGAGGCGCGCCTCGAGCTTCGCCTTTACGGCATTGATGAGCGAGCCGCCCTCGCGCAGCTCTTCGGGCGCGAGCGAGGGCAGCTGCTTGAACAGCTCAGGCAGTCTTCCGGATTTTCTGCCCAGCAACGACGTGCGCGCGTCCTCGAGCGAGGAGGCCGTCGTCGCTGCATCGATGAGCTTCTCGCCGTCAGCGGCGAGCGTGGTGACGAGCTGCTGGAATTCCGAAAGCGTCACGGTTCAGAGTTTGGGTGGGCAAACGCAAAGGACTCCACCGCGCAGATCTTACATTAGCGCCGGTAGAGTCCTTTTGAAATCCTTGCGAAGGTGTTACGCGGCGTCTAAGGCTGATCTCGCCTTTTCGGCGAGCGCGGTAAACGCAGCGGAATCGTTGACGGCAATGTCGGACAGGACCTTCCGGTCGATTTCGATGCCCGCCTTCTTGAGGCCGTGCATGAACACCGAGTACGACATCCCGTGCAGGTGCGCGCCCGCGTTGATGCGGACGATCCATAGCTTCCGGAAATCGCGTTTCTTGTTCTTGCGATCGCGGTACGCGTACTTCCAACCGCGCTCGACGTTCTCCTTTGCTGCTTTCCAAAGCTTGCTGCGGGCGCCGAAGGCGCCGCGTGCCGCCTTCATTACCTGCTTCTTGCGCTTCAAGCGCGCGACATTCGATCTAACGCGTGGCATTGGTCTATTCCTCTACGCCTGAAGGAGGCGCTTGATGTTCCTGGTCTCGCCGGGGGTCTTGATGATCGTGCCCTGGCGCAGGCGCCGCTTTCTCTTCGACGACTTTTTGGTAAGAATGTGGCTCTTGAACGCTCTCATGCGCTTCACCTTTCCGGAGCCGGTGATCTTGAAGCGCTTTCTGGCGCCTTTGTGCGACTTCATTTTCGGCATTGAAATTCCTTTTATGTCTATCTCGCGTTCAGTAAGGCGAGAGTGATTACCGCTTCCCTCTTCCCGCTTCCCTCTTCCCGCCCTACTTGGGCGCGAGGATCATGGTCATGAACTTTCCTTCGAACTTCGGATCGGTTTCGATCTTCGCCACATCGGCGAGCTCCAGTGCGACCCGATTCACCACCTGACGTCCGAGCTCGGGGTGAGCGATCTGTCTGCCCCGGAACATCAACGTCACCTTCACTTTGTTGCCGTCCTGCAGGAATTCCCTCGCGTGCCGGGTCTTGGTCATGAAGTCGTGCTCTTCGATACCGGGCCGGTACTTCACTTCCTTCAGGTGAATCACGTGCTGCTTTTTCTTCGCCTGGCGCGCCATCTTCGCCTGCTCGAACTTGAACTTCCCGTAATCCATGATGCGGGCGACGGGTGGTCTTGCCATCGGTGCGACTTCGACGAGATCGAGTCCCTGTTCGATTGCCTGAGCAAGGGCTGCATCTACGTCCATGATTCCGAGCTGCGCCCCATCGGCGGCTATGACTCTGATGGGACTGATGCGAATCTGTTTGTTGACGCGTACGCGCTTGGTGGTGTCCTGGATACGAGCCCCTTACTCGAAGAAAACAAAAACGCGGACCCCTTTTTCGGAGTCCGCGCAACAAGATGCCGCCCAGCTGGAGCGCCATCTGTGGCTAGAACTCCTTCAGCACTCCTCAAACATCGAGGGCCAGAGGGTGGGGTGATCCGCCCGGATCTCCCGCTTATCGCATTGTCAGGACTTAAGATAGGACTTACGCCCCTGCCATGCAAGGGACCGGGACCGCTTCCGTGCGCTTCCCTCCCCGCCTAGATTCGCGACATGCCCAAGAAAGTCATCGGCGGGAAGGTCGAGAAGCGAATCCCGATTGACGGCATCGGTGGCGTCTTCATCTACGCCAACGACGCGAAGGCCCTCTCGAACTGGTACGCCCACCATTTCGGGCTGAAGCTCGAGACCTACGAAGATGGCAAGGTCTACGGCACCGAGTTCAAGTACCGCCGACTCGGCGATTCCTCCAAAGTGGACTCGACGGTGTTCTCGATCTCCCAGGCCAAGACGACGCTCCCCACCGATCGGCGGGAAGCACAGATCAACTACCGGGTGCGGGAGCTACAGCCGTTCCTCGACCAGCTCAAGGCCGACGGGATCGAGATCGAGAAGACCGAGGATTTTGACTACGGGCGGTTCGCGTGGATCAGGGACCCTGAGGGGAACCGCATCGAGTTGTACCAACCCCTTAACTGATCTCCGTTCAACCGCGTCGCCTCAAACTGAACGGGCGGGAGGCGCCAGAGGGCATAGTTGCCAGGGTGTTAGTTCACTACGCCGGGACTTATCTCGGTAGAGTCATGACACAATCAACTGCCTGTGCCCAGAGCGCCACAGAGGCAAGTCCCGGCGTGTTGAACTAAATACCTGACACCTACGCTACTCACGCCTCCCGCCCGTTCAGTTGCAGTTGTCAGTTCCGCCCGTTAGTTCCGCCCG
>JADGQU010000314.1 GCA_017881545.1 Gemmatimonadaceae bacterium | reverse complement strand
CGGCGGCTGCCGTGACAGCGGGATCGAAGATGAAAGCGCGGTCATTGTTGCGTCCGTCGCCGTTGATGTCGCCGCCAACGAGTGGAGCGAAGAAGCTCCCGGACGTCGCGCGCGCGATCGCGGTCAGCTCGAATACCGGTTTTATTGGATAAGTGATCGTCGCGAGAAGTGCGTGACGCCGCGCGTTGTCGCTGCGCCCCCACTCCGAGATGTTCGGGTTGCCGGCCGTCGATCCAGCGGTTCCGCCGAAGCCCTGCACCGTACCCTGTGAAAAACCCTGTGACTGATCGAACGAGCTCGTCAGTGTGTACGACGCGTTGAAGAGAATTCCTTTGCGGTTGATTCCGTTGAGCCCGAACGTGACCTGTTTGGTATCGGACTGGAGATTCGATTGGATCTGGCTTACGACTCCGAATTCCGGATGCAGTCGAGATCCAAGCACTGACAGGACGCCGCTGGTCGGCAATATCGCGTTAACCGGAGCGTACACGGGGCGATTCCCTTCATTCGCGAGCCTGAACTTCGGAACCGTGTCGAGATTGATGTCGGTCGATCCCGTTTGCGCCACACCGCGCGCGTAGCCGGCATCGATCGAGAACGAGTAGCGGTCCCAGAAGCGACGATTCAATCCAAGCGATGCGCGCCACGCCCGCGGCGCCTGGAAATCGGGATCGAAGACCGTGACGTTGCGGCGTTGGTTGGCGAATATCGGCGTGCCGCCGTTGCACGAAGTTGGAATCGTGGACGGATCGGCGAGGTACGAAACCCAATCGGGAGTCGGCGCCGCCGGACCTAGACAGGTGAGCAGCGATTGCCCGTTGGTGAGACCAGTGGCGTTAAGCGCCGACGCGAACAGCTGTGCCGGAGCAGTGCCACGGAATTCGCCGAACCCTCCGCGCAGCGTGAGCGGCGGCGGCCCGAACTGGGATTCGCCCACGAACACAGTGAATCCCGCGCGCGGGCTCACGTGGAACTCCGATGGAAGATCGTCGGTGCGCCGCCCAAACGTCGAATTGACCTCGGGATTGTACACCGGTTTGTCGGGATAGTGGGATCCTTCCGCGCGCACTCCGTAGGTCACCTGCACTCTCGGGCTCACCCGCCACGAATCGCCAAAGTAAGAAGCGAGATTGTCGGTGGCGGATTCCTGATCGCGCGCGAAGAGCGTGCGCGTGAATGCCGTGGGCTGTCCGGCCGCGAAATCGGCGAGCGAGTTGAAGGTAAAGGTGCCGAACCGATTGGGAACGAATCCGACGGAGCTTCTTTGCTCGTTGACAAGTCCGCCGAGCTTGAAGCGGTGACCGCCCGCTGTCGTGAGACGCGAGATCTCGTCGCTGACTTCAAGCAGGCTCGATTTCGTCTCCTGCGGCAGCGAGGGATTTCCTCCGAACTGGAGCGTGGAGATCGCACTCGTACCATCTTCGAGAACCGACGCGACCACTACGCGCCCATCGGGAGCCGAGAGATATCCGGATGTGTTCCGGTTGTCGACCGATTTGTAGCCACGCAGCTCGTTGATGAACATCCCGAAGTGGGAAGTGAGAGTCACCATGCCCCCGCCACCCGAGCCCTTCAGGTCTCCGCCCGTATGTGGCAGTGCCAGCGCGTTGAGACGCGCGCCAAGCTGGGTGTTGCCGCGCCAGTCTCCGCGCAGCATCAACGAGTGGTCCTCCGTGAGGTTGTAGTCGACGCGCACGAGCGCCGAAGTATTGTCGTTGAGCCGTTCGTCGGGGGCGAGTGGCGACGTGAGCGGGAGCCCGAAGCCCTGAACGAGATTCAGAAATCTGCTCACCGAATCGGGATTGGTGCCAAGTCGCTGGAGAGTGAGCGGATCGGCGGCCAGGAGAGAAAGCAGTGGATCGGTGCGGCGCGTGAAGGTGAGCGCGCCGAATGTGAAGAGCTTGTCCTTGACGATCGGTCCACCAGCGCCGAAGCTGACCTGGTTCTGCGTGTATTTCTGGCCAAATGCGGCGCTCGAGTCCTCCTCGAACTCGAGGCTGGGATCGCGCAGCGAATAGCTCAACGCTCCCTGCACGTTGTTGGTGCCACCCTTCGTCGTCGATGCGACCTGACCACCCGTGAACTGCCCGCGCGCGACATCGTAGGTGTTCGTCACTACGCGGGTGTTGCGCACCGCTTCCGACGGAACGCTCCCCGCGCCGAAGCTGAGTCCATCAAGCGTGATGCTGTTTTGATTTGCGGGCTGGCCGGCAACGTTAAACGACGCCTTGGTGGTATCAGTGCCCGGCACGACTATGACTCCGGGCGCGAGAGCCGCCAGCGCGTTCAAATCTCCCGCATCGATGGGAAGACGATTGATGAGATTCGGATTGAGATTCCGCTCAGTGTCGCCGGGCTCGGGCCGCTGATTCGGATCGCGCCGGGGAGCCGCGCGCACCTGCACCGTCGCGAGCTGGGTGGCGTTGCGTCCCATGGTGAAGTCCGTGATGAGCCGGTCTTCGTCACCCTGCCGCTGGATGTCGCGTGAGACGGGCGCCATTCCGATCGCGCGCACGGTGATCCGATAGCTCCCGCCGCCATCCGGAAAGACTATGGTATACCGGCCGTCTGACCCCGTCGTCTTGGTACGTGTGATGCCCGTCTCGGCCGAGGTCGCTTCGATGCGCGCGCCGGCGACCGCCTGACTGTCGAGTCCGGAGATCTTGCCCATCAATATGTCGGTCGTGGATCCGACCTGACTGAACGCCCGCGAGGGTAGAGCGAACGCGAGCGCTATGATCGCAATGTTGAGGCACTTCGATTTCATGTCCGACCGTTTCCAAAGTTCTTCATGCGTCCTGCCTTCACTCTTACGCTTTTCGACATTCGAATGCTGCGATAACCACACCAGCAAACTCCATTCAATGCGCGGCGGTGATTCCGGGCGGCCTGAAACGCTTCGCGCGGGGCGTTTGACGCCCAGTACGATTCGTGATGCTCGCTGCGGTTCGTTCGGCTGCTCTTGTCGGCATCGATGCGTACGACGTCACTGTCGAGGTCGACGCGGCGCAGGGACTTCCGCAGTGGACGATCGTCGGGCTCGCCGCCAGCGCGGTCAAGGAGAGTCGGGAGCGAGTCGGCGCCGCACTCGTAAACTCCGGGTTCAAGGTTCCCCCGAAGCGCATCACGATTAACCTCGCACCCGCGGACGTGCGCAAGGAAGGCACGGCGTTCGATCTGCCGATCGCCATCGGTATTCTGGTCGCCACCGGCCAGCTCGATCGTAGTGCCGTCGAGAAGAGAATGTTCGTCGGCGAGCTGGGACTCGACGGAGCCCTGCGTACCATGCGCGGTGCTCTCTCGATCGCGCGCCACGCGTTGCGTGTCGGTGTTTCGACGCTCGTTCTCCCCGCGCCCAATGTCGCGGAAGCTGCCCGCGTTAGCGCACTCGATCTTTCCGCGCCACCGACGCTCGGCGATCTCGTTCGAGAACTGCGCGAAGGGGAGCTGACGCAGGCTCGTAGCGTTTGCGTCGAAGTGGAGCGCCGCACCGACGCAACTGACTTCGCCGATGTCGTCGGGCAGCTGGGAGCCAAGCGCGCGCTCGAGGTTGCCGCCGCCGGCGGGCACAACGTTCTGCTCATCGGGCCACCGGGCGCCGGTAAGACGATGCTCGCGCGGCGAATGCCGACGATTCTGCCAGCGTTGAGCGAAGAGGAAGCGCTCGAGGTAATCGCGATTCACTCCGTGGCGGGCGTTCTCGCGCGCAGCAGCGTCAGCGAAGGGGCGCGGCCTTTTCGCGCGCCGCATCACTCCATCTCCAGCGCGGGACTGATCGGCGGAGGCTCACTCCCGCGCCCGGGCGAGGTGAGCCTCGCGCATCACGGCGTGCTCTTTCTGGACGAGATGCTCGAGTT
>JADGQU010000313.1 GCA_017881545.1 Gemmatimonadaceae bacterium | reverse complement strand
TCAGGTGGGCAGGCCGAAATGCGCGTGCAAGAATCAAGTTCTACTTTCCCGTTCGTCCGGCTTGAGCGTGCGGCCGGCCAGGCGAGCGCCACTGCGCCCGGCCCGGCCTCGATCCTGCCATTGCTTTGTGGGACAGCCCATTCGGCGCCAAAGGTGGAAATCGGGGGGGAAGCCGGCAAATCTTATCAAAATGCACGGGTCCGCGAATGTCATTCGTCGCAAAAGAAGCAATACACTCGCGGCCCGCCGTCCCGGGAAGCCCTGCCAGCCTGCGTACGCCAGCGCTAACGCGCGGACGCACGCTGTTTCTCCGGATCGACGTCGACGTAGCGCAGCACCGATCGCATCGTCGGGTGTGGAAGGTATCCGCTTACCCAGGGCTGCGCCAGGTAGGTCTCGATGCGATAGATGCCGAGTTTCCACGGCGCATACACGACCGCCAGCCGCGACAGTTCGCGGTACAGCCGGTTGCGCTCGGGCGAATCCGGCAGGCGCTTCGCCTGGCGGTAGACGCGGTCGTAGGCCTCGAGACGGAATCGCGCATCGTTGCTTTGCCCGGTATTCGGGCCGTAGAGCAGTTGCAGGAAATTGTCGGCGTCCGGGATGTTGGCGAGCCAGCCAATGGTGCGCAGTTGCAGCTTGCCGAGCTGGCCTGCCTTCAACAGTTCGGGCCAGGTGGACTTGCGCAGCGTCAGGCGAATGCCGATCGCGTCCATCGAACGCTTCCACAGTTCGTCGTACTGCCGATCGAGCAGGGTCGGCGTCGAAGAATACTCGATGCTGAGCGGGCTGCCGTCCGGAAGTTCGCGGTAGCCGTCGCCGTCGCGATCGACATAACCGAACAGATCGAGCAAAGCCCGCGCGCGCGGCGGATCGTAGCGGTTCAGGGGATTGCGAAAATCCGGGTCGTAGCCGGCGACGCCGGGGCCGATCGGCTGTTCGGCGGGAACCGCCTCGCGCTTGCGTATCACCGCGATCTCGGCGTCGCGATTGAAGCCGAACGAAATCGCCCGCCGCAGCGCGATCTTCTCCTCGGTGTAGCCCCCGACCACCGGATCCTCCATGTTGAATACGGTGTAGAACAGGGCCGGCTCGTGTCCGCGATGCGCCGACACGCCGAGCTTCGCCAGATTCGGCGCCAGCCTGCCGTTGGGCACTGCGAGATTGATGTATTCATTGGGGACGCGCTCGAGGATGTCGTGCTCGCCGTTGAGGAACGCGAGCCAGCGCGGTTGCGCTTCCTCGACGATGTCGTACTCGACGCGGCCGACCAGCGGCAGCAGCTTGCCGCGGTTTCTCGCGTAAATCGCCTGCGCTTCGGCGTCCCCGTCCGGCGCGGCATCGAAGCGCAGGCTGCGAAAGCCCGGGTTGGCTTCGAGCACGATCTTGCTCGAACGCTTCCATTCGGCAAGCCGAAAAGGTCCGGTCCCGACCGGATGCGCGCCGATATCGTCTGCATAACGCTCGACCACTTCGCGCGCCAGCGCCGCGGAGGGCGGCGTCGCCAGCACGTAGAGGAAGGTGAAATCCGGCTGCGTCAGCCGGATGCGCAGCGTGTAGCGATCGACGACCTCGAGGCCTTCGATCGGCGCGTCGTAATCGAATTTTCCGGTTTTCTTCGCGCGCTCCATGGCGTCGTCAGCGCCGAGAATTTTCTGCTCGAACTGGAACAACCAGGGCGAGCGCCAGTAGGGGTCGAAATGCCGGCGCAGGCTGTAGGCGTAGTCCTGCGCCGTCAACTCGCGCCGCTTGCCTTTGAGCGCCTGATCCTCGTCGAAGTAGATGCCGCGGCGCAGTTGAAACGTGTATTCGGTGCCCTCCGCATTCGCCTTTGGCATGCCTTCCAGCGTATTGGGGATCAGCTTCGGCGGCCGCGCCAGGTAATCGTATTGCAGCATGGCGTCGAAAATCGCCTCGGTGATCGCCGCGGAATAGATGTCGCGCTGCTGCAGCGGATCGAAGCTGCTCTCGGCGACGGGCAGGGCGATGCGAAGGACCTTTGCCGGATCGGCAGACACGGCTGCGCCGGGCGCGCTTAGCCAAACCAGCCCGAATACTGCCGCCGACAGCATGGCGCGCGCGCGCACCGGGCGTGCGAAGAAGGATGCGCGGCGGGCGGCGTGCATCGGCGCCGCCTAGTTGTTCGCCTTGCGCTGCATCTCCAGATCCAGATCGAAATACTTCCAGCCCTGATGCATGATCGGATGTTTCACGTAATTCAGCAGCCACGGTTGATTGAGGTGCGTCTGCAACCGATGCACTCCCAGCCGCCAGGGGGCGTAGGCGAGAAACAGTTTCGTCATTTGCTGATACAGCCGCGTGCGTTCGGGGGAATCGGGCATTTTTCGAGCCTGCTCGTACAGCCGGTCAAACGCCGGCAGCGCGAAATTCGCGGCGTTGGACTGCGGTGAGGAGTTCGGACCGTAGAGCAACTGCAGGAAGTTGTCGCCGTCCGGGTAATCCGCATACCACGCGAGAAAACTGCCGACCTGCAACTTGGACGCCTTGCTTTCCTTGTTGAGATCCGGCCATCTCGCTTTCTTGAACTTGATGTTGATGCCGATCGCATCCATCGACTTCTTCCATATCTGATCGAGATCGCGGCTCGCCGCATCAGGCGGCGAGCCGAATTCCAGCACGAGCGGACGCCCGTCGGGCAGCTCGCGATAGCCGTCGCCGTCCCGGTCGGTGTAGCCGAACAGATCCAGCAGCGCCTTCGCCTTGGCCGGATCGTATTCGCTCGCAATGCTGTGAAATTTCGCGTCGTAACCCGCCGCCCCTGGAGGAATCGGGCTTTCCGCCGCCATCGCCTGACCCTTGCGCGCAATCAACAATTCTTCGGCCTGGTTGTAGCCCAGGTTCATCGCGCGGCGCAACGCGATCTTTTCCGGCGCATAGCCGCCGATCACCGGATCGCGCATGTTGTAAAACGCGGTGATGGTGATCTCCGGTTGCGGCTCGCGCTGCATGCGGATGCCCTGCTTTGTCAGGGTCGGCGCGAGTTTCCCGTTCGGCGCGACGATATTGACGAACTCGTTGGGCAGATCCTCGATGTATTCGAGTTCCCTGTTGGAAAACGCCAGCCAGCGCGGCTGCGGCTCCTCGATGATGACGACTTCGATGCGTCCGACAATCGGCAGGCGCTTGCCCTGGAGATAGTCGAAAATCGCCTTGTCCTCCGGCGTCTCGCCTTTTGACCCGGTAAAGTACTCCTCACGGTAATTGGGGTTCGCCTCGAGCACGATTTTGCTCGAACGCCGCCATTCCTTGAGCATGAACGGCCCGGTGCCGACCGGGTGCGAGCGCGTGTCCTCGCCATAGAATTCGACCACCTCCCGCGCCATGCCCATGGCCAGTGGCATCGCCATCACGTACTGAAAGTTATAGTCGGGTTCTTTCAGGCGGATACGCAACGTGTATCGGTCGAGCACTTGCAGACCCGCAATCGGCGCGTCGTAATCGTAGTTGCCGGTTTTCCTCGCCTGCAGCATGACGTCGTCCGCGCCGATGATCTTGCCTTCGAAAAAGTACAGATTGGGCGAGCGCAGCTTCGGGTCGTACATGCGCCGGATGCTGTAGGCGAAGTCCTGCGCCGTGAGCTCGCGCTTCGCGCCCTTGAACACCGGATCGTCGACGAAATACACGCCTTTCTTGATGCGGAATGTATAGGTCGCGCCGCTGTCCGCGACTTCCGGCATCGCCTCGGCGACGCCGGGGACGAGTTTGACCGGGCGCGCCAGATAATCGTAGGTGAGGAGGGATTCGAACAGCGCTTCGATGATGAACGCCGAATAACGATCGGACTCGCGCGCGGGATCGAAGCTCGTTTCGGCGACGCGAAATGCGTGGCGTACGATCTTGTTCATGTCTGCCGCAGGAAGC
>JADGQU010000312.1 GCA_017881545.1 Gemmatimonadaceae bacterium | reverse complement strand
ACGCGATTTGACGTCGGAGCCGCACGTCGGTTATCTGCTCAAGCCGTACGGCCTGACCGACCTGCTCGACATGCTGGGGACGGTTGGAGCCGGACGCCCTATCACAGAATCACGGATCAAGCGCTGAAGGGCGGTTCGATCAAGTTGAGCACTACATGAACACTTACCATCGCCGAAGCTCCTGGAAAATTTGCAACGCTAGCGCTCCCCTCTCGTGATTTCGAGTGGCGACATTGTAAGCCGGCGGGATTGCGACCGCCCTCCCGCTTCGATATACACTCTCGCGCGCCATGAATCTGCGCCGACTTCTCCTCTTTTCTCTGATCGGATTGCTGACCGTCGTGGGGCCGCTCTCCGCACAAACGGTCAGGAATCCTCCGCAGCCGCAGCCGGTGCCGATGCCGCCGCCGATCGCCGCTCCGGTCGATCAGCCCTATGCCGGCCCCGTGCAGCTCGAAGTCGATGTCACCAACATCAGGGATCGCGTGGCGCATGTGCGCGAGATGATTCCAGTCCCGCCCAACGCAAAGGAGCTCGTGCTGTTGTATCCGCAATGGCTTCCGGGTACCCACTCACCGGGCGGCCCGATCTCCCGCATCGCCGGAATCATCACCAGCGTCGACGGAATGCGCGTGCAATGGATCCGCGACCAGATCCATGTCTACGCCTTTCACGTTCCCCTCGGCCCGCGCGCGAGGACCGTATCGGTTCAATTCGACTACCTCTCGCCCGTCAAGGCGGCGGAAGGCCGAATCGAGCGGTCCGACGCCATCCTCGATCTCGAGTGGAATGAAGTCGTCATGTATCCCGCGGGATTCTTTTCGCGCGACGTTCCATTCGATGTGACCCTCAAACTCCCGCAAGGCTGGAAATACGCGACCGCGCTGGAGACAGCCTCGGAAGAAGGCTCCACGCTGAAGTTCAAGCGGACGACTCTGAACACGCTGGTCGATTCGCCGCTTTATGCCGGGACCCATTTCAAGCGCGTGGACCTTTCGCCGGCTCCGACCAACATCGTTCGCCTGAACGTGTTCGCCGACGAGGAAAAGGATCTCGAGATCTCTCCGGACGCCCTCGAAAAACACAAGAACCTCGCCATCGAAGCAGACAAGCTGTACCAGTCGCATCATTACGATCACTACGATTTCCTGCTGCTGCTGAGCAGCACAGTCGGCGGCATCGGATTGGAGCACCATCAGTCGAGCGAAGACGGCTCGCGTCCGAACTACTTCACAGAGTGGGACAAGGGCAGCCTGCGCAGCGATCTCTTGGCGCACGAATACACGCATTCGTGGAACGGAAAGTTCCGCCGTCCGGCTGACCTTTGGACTCCGAATTTCAACGTCCCCATGCGCGACGACCTGCTCTGGGTTTACGAGGGCATGACACAGTACTGGGGAAGCGTCCTCTCGGCACGATCGGGCATCCGGACGCCCGAGCAGGCGCGATACGCGTTTGCGCGCGTGGCTGCCGGATTCGCAGTCAGCCCCGGCCGCGATTGGCGTCCGCTCGTCGACACCACCAACCAGCCGACGGCCTCACAACGTCGTCCTGTGAGCTGGGTAAGCTGGCAGGTTGCGGAAAACTATTACACCGAAGGCGAGTTGATCTGGCTGGACGCCGATACAAAGATCCGCGAGCTCACCAATGACCGGAAATCACTCGACGATTTCGCAGCGGAGTTCCTCAGCCCATACAACGGGAGTTTCGTCACCTACACCTACAATCTCAATGACATCGTCGACATCCTCAGCAGGATCGCGCCGTATGACTGGATGAGATTCTTCCAGGAGCGCGTCTATGCACTACATCCCGCCGTGCCGATGGATGGAATCACCCGTGGCGGCTACAGACTGGTTTACAGCGACAAGATTCCTTCGTGGTTGACCAGAATGGAAACCACCGGCGGCGGGACCGATTTCTCGACCTCGCTCGGCTTTTCGTTCGGCGGCGGCCGTGGCGGAGCAGCACCGACGCCACCACCCAATGAGCTCAGCAACGTCTGGTGGAACAGTCCGGCGTTCAACGCAGGCATCACGCCCGACATGCAGATCGTCTCGGTCAACGGAAAAGCGTACACGGCGGACGTTCTGCGCAGTGCCATCATCGAAGCCGAACGCACGAAGCAGCCGATCGAGCTGCAGTTCCGCCGCGGAGAAGAATACAAATCCTTTTCAATCCCGTATTACAGCGGCCTGCGTATCCCATCGCTGGAGCGCGTCGACGGCACGCCCGACCTTCTCGGCGAAATCCTCGCGCCCGGCAAACGATCGCTGCCGGCGATGTGAGGACCTCTCCGGAAGAGAGCGCCAGATCGAAACGGACGAAGCTCGGGGAAGGGGAGCGGGCTGCAACGGCGTCTCCCGCCGAAGGCGCCTCCGGCCTCGTCGGTGCGGGTCATGTCGCCGAAGATGTCGAAATCTCCGCCGATATCGCATCCCCTGCTGAAAGCGGCGGCCAGAAAGATCGGAGTCCGCAGAAAGAAGTAAAACGGAATGGCTCCGGCCACCCGTTGGGATTCGATCCCTGCACCTCCATGTCCCGCTCTGCCTCATCAGCATCGGCGCCGAAGCCGCGGCGGCGATCCGGTCCATCGCTTGAAAGCGCGCGAGAATGCCGTCGGATCCGAGAAACCGAGGAGATAGGCGGTCTCGTTGACGGTTTTGTCGTCGAGATACTGCATCGCCATCTCCCGCCGCAGGCCGTCGAGCAGTTTTGCGAACGTGGTTCCTTCCGCCTTCAGCCTGCGGAAAAGCGTTTGCCGGCTGTATCCGAGCTTTGCGGCGATCGTGTCGATGTTCGCCTCGCGCATGTGAAGAATCGGAAGCAGTAACGCTTCAACCCTGCCGCGGATCGAGGTCGTGCTCTCCAGCTTCTTCAGCATCGCTTCCGCGTGCGCTGTCATCACTCCGGCTACGTATGTCGAACCGCGAGGAGGAACGGGCGTTGTCCAGGCCACGCCGTTCACCACGAGTGCGTTCCGTTCGCTGTCGAACGTCAGCGGAACCTGAAAGATCCGCGCGTACTCGGCGCGATACGGCGGTTCAGCATGCGTGAAGTGCACTGCGCGAACGATCGGCATATCGGGAGCCATGCGCCGTATTGTGCACACCATTCGCGCGAATGCCGCTTCCGTGAACTCGGCGAACGCATTCGGATCGGGACGCCGGTCGATGACCCACAAGTCTCCCGCGATGTGATCGACCGCGAAGCGTTCGCCTTCCATGAGGTCAGCGTCGAGGCGTCCGTAACGATTCATCAGTGCCAATCCGCCATCGGCAAATGTCCTGGTGCCCTGCATCTGTCCCAGGATGGAGATTTCGGAGAGGTCGAAGGCTTCGCCGAAGTGAAGGGCGAATGCAGGGTCGGAGCAAAGCTCTTCTGCCGCCCGCATCAGTGCTTTGCACTTCACGAATACGATGCGGTTGTCGTCGCCAGCCAGTTCCGCCGCGGTGATCGATGCGCGTCGCATGAGCGCCGTGCGGCTCGCGCCGCGGCTTGCCGCGAGATCGATGATCGCCCGTGCGTAACGCGCGGCGATCGTCGGTGTGAAACCAGCGGTCATGCCTTTGATACGTACGGTCATATCGCGCGGTTATCCGCTGCGTAGGATAGATCATGTTCAAAACCACCCTCTCGATTGCGCTCTTCGCGTTGAGCGTCAGTGCACAAACCAACGATCCGCAGACGCTCTATCAACTCGGCAGGGAGGCGATCGCGCACGGCGATGCCGACAAGGCGATCGGCTACTTCGAAAAGGCCGTTGCTCTCAAGCCGAACGACGCCCGCTACCACTACCAGCTCGCCGGCGCCTATGGTCAGTCGGCCGCAACTGCGAGCATGTTCAGCAGGATGTCGATCGCCGGAAAGGCGAAGGGTGAATTT
>JADGQU010000311.1 GCA_017881545.1 Gemmatimonadaceae bacterium | reverse complement strand
GACGACGAAAGCGCCGATGCGGTCGTCGATCGAGCGTGAGACGAGCCGCCCGTTCGGAAATTCCATGGTTCTCGAGTCAATCACTCCGGCATCGCCAACGAGAACCATACCTTCGGCCTCTTTCTTCGTCTTGGCGCCGAGGTCCACCCAGATCTCGGTGAACTTCGCGGCTTTCTCACGCTCTTCCTGCTTGATCAGGTGGATCGGTTTTTTGCCCACGACTCCGAACACCTCGCCCTTGCGGCCGATGAAGCGGAGACGCTGTCCGATCAGGACCTGTGGGTCCCAGCCGCCAATAGGCTGGATGTAGGCATAGCCCTGGTCGTCGATGTAGTTGATGATGACGCCGATCTCATCGATGTGGCCGGCCAGCATGATCGTCGGCTTGCCGTCGCCATTCACTTCGGCGAGGCTGTTGCCGACGACGTCGCCGCTCACCTTGGCGAACTTCTTTGCGTAGTCGCGCCACACCTTGGCGGGGGCTGCTTCGAAGCCGGAAGGGCCGGGCGTATCGAGCAGCTTCTTGAGGAAGGTGAGCGAATCAGAAGCGATCATAGAGGCGAGGGCACGACAGAGGGGGCTGCGGGGGTGTAAAAGAGGGTCGAATATAGCATCGCCCGGGAGTCGCTCCTAACGCGCCCGCGCGAACGACTCTTGCAACCAACCGCAGCGACCTCGTCCAACTCCAGTCAACTCGCTACGAATGAGAACAAAAGCCATCCTGCTGCTCGTAGCCGTGATCGCCGTGCCACTCCCCCCGCCCCGAGCGTCGGCACAAGGCATAGCGACTTCCGCGCCACTCTCCGACATTCGCTACGAAGTGACGTTCACCCGCGTGAACGGCGAGCGCCGGCAGGTGTCGTCCGCGATGACATTCACTGTTGGCGGGACCGAGCCCGTTCTGCTCTCGCTTCCGAGCTGGACGCCGGGAAGCTACGAGATCGACAACTTCGCGCGCGACGTCTCCAACTTCTCGGCGGAGCAAACGGGGACGTCGCTGGCGTGGGACAAGACTGATCCGGATACCTGGCGCGTGCGCCCTCACGGAGTCGGCGAAGTCACGGTGCGATTCGACTATCTGGCCGACAGCCTCGACAACGCCAACACGTGGGCGCGTCCGGATTTTCTTCTCTTCAACGGGACGAACCTCTTTCTATATCCCGAGGGAGGGGGATTCGATTTCCCCGCCGCCGTGACTGTGAATACTGAAGCCGGATGGAAGACCGTGACCGGAATGACCGCGGCGGGCGCGCACCGTTACGCGGCATCGAACTATCACGATCTCGTGGACATGCCGTTCTTCGTGGGACAGTTCGATCTGGACAGCACGCAGATCTCCGGGACGTGGGTTCGCTTTGCCACGTATCCCTCGGGAAGTGTCACCGGCGGCGCCCGGGTGGCCGTGTGGGAGGCGCTCAAGCTGATGATTCCGGCGGAGGTGAAGGTGTTCGGCGAAGTGCCGTGGAACACCTACAGCGTGATGCAGATCACTGATCCATCCTTCAGTGGCGGATCCGGGCTCGAGCACCAGAATTCCCACGTCGATATCCTCAGTCCGGGACTCCTGGGTTCACCGGTACTGCCATCACTCTATGCGCACGAGATCTTTCACGCCTGGAACGTCAAGCGACTGCGACCGTCCGATCTCTGGCCATATAAATACGATCAGGAGCAGCCTACCCCGCTGCTCTGGATCAGCGAGGGAATCACCGACTACTACGCCGATCTAGCGGAGGTCCGCGGCGGCATCGTTGATGCGAACGGCTTCTATGTTCTGACCGGCGACAAGATGGCGGAAATCGATGAGCTCCCTGCAACGGCGCTCGAGGATGCATCGCTCTCGACGTGGATACATCCGCGCGATGGGACGGGCGACATCTACTACTCAAAGGGATCACTCGCCGGGTTTCTGCTCGACATCACTATTCGGGACGCGAGCGACAACCACAGCTCGCTTGACGACGTGATGCGCACGCTGTACAACGCCGCCTACAAGAACGATCGCGGTTTCACCTCCGACGAGTGGTGGAGCACGGTGAGCAAAGCCGCTAAGGGGCGATCCTTCAGTGATTTCTATGCGCGCTACATCGATGGGCGCGAGCCATTCCCCTACGACAAAGTTCTGCCGCTGGCGGGACTACGCCTCGCGCGCGACACCACTCACGTGCCGCAGCTGGGAATCGCGAGTCTTCAGGATTCGACCGGCCTGCACGTGACTCAGGTGGCTCCCGAAAGTTCCGCGGCGGCGGCAGGCGTCCAGCCCGGCGATCAGCTCATTTCCGTGGGTGGAATCAACGCCGACGATCCGCTCTGGACCGAGAAATTCCGCTCGCGCTACGCCCAGCAGCCGGAGGGCACGGCCCTTCCCGTTGTCGTTCGACGAGGCGGCGCCGAACAGGCTCTCACCGCTCGACTCCATTTTGTCACGAGCGTCGGCTCGCGCCTGATCGAGGACCCGCGCGCTTCGGCAAAAGCACGCAGAGTGAGAGAGGGACTACTCCGGGGTGTAACTCAGCCCTAACTCTTGAGTACGGCCTTGGCGATCGTCTGCAGCTGCATATTGGACGTCCCCTCGTAGATAGTCCCGATCTTGGCATCACGATAGAACTTCTCGACCGGATAGTCCTTGGTGTAGCCGTAACCTCCGAACAGCTCAACGCAGAGCGACGTGACGCGCTCGCATACCTGTGAGGAGAAGAGCTTCGCCATCGCCCCCTCGCGCGCGATGTCCTGGCCCGCGTCCTTGAGACGCGCCGCGTTGTAAACCATCAACCGCGCCGCCTCGACATCCGTGGCCGCCTGGGCGATCTGGAACTGCACGCCCTGAAATTCCGCGAGTGGCTTGCCGAATTGCTTGCGCTCGCTGAGATACTTGATGGTGGCATTGAGCGCGCCCTGCGCGATGCCGATCATCTGCGCGCCGATGCCGACGCGTCCTCCGTTCAGCGTGTTGATCGCGATCTTGTAACCCTGGCCCACTGGACCGAGCACGTTCTCCTCGGGAACCTCGCAGTTGTCGAGCAGGAGCTCGACGGTGCTCGACGCGCGAATCCCGAGCTTGTCCTCCTTCTTGCCGACCTTGAATCCCTTGAAGTCGCGCTCGATGATGAAGGCAGTTATCCCCCGATAACCAGCCGCCGGATCGGCGTTCGCGAAGACGACGAATATTCCCGCTTCCGCGCCGTTGGTGATCCACAGCTTCTGCCCGTTCAGGATCCAGCGATCGCCGCGTCTCTCAGCGCGCGTGGCAAGGCTGAAGGCGTCCGAGCCAGAGCCAGACTCCGAGAGCGCATACGCGCCGACGACTTCGGAGCCGAGCAGCGGCAGGTACTTCGATTTTTGCGCATCGCTGCCGTATCGGACGATCGGGTAGTTGACGAGTGTGTTCTGAACGTCACAAACGATCGCCGATGCAGCATCGACCTTGCTGATCTCCTCGACTGCGAGCGTCACCATGAAAAGCGAGCCGCCGGCGCCGCCGTACTGATCCGGAACCTCGATTCCCATGAGCCCGAGCTCGAAGTATTTCGGAAGCAGCGCCGGATCGATCTTCGTGGCCTTCTCCATCGCCGCGGCCCGAGGACGCACCTCTTCGTCCGCGAACGCCGCAACTGCGTCGCGGAACATCGTCTCCTCTTCGGAGAGGAGCGTCAGCGCGGACGTCGATGCGGTCGCGTCAGCTGGCATTTCTATGCATTCCTGTCGGTCTTACCAGATGTGCGGGCGGTCGGCGGCCGGCCGCACCATCGGATCGCCGTCCTTGCATCCCCAGGCTGCCTTGAACTCCGGCATGTTGCTGAATGGACCGTTCACTCTCCACTTGGAAGGCGGATGTGGGTTCGAGGTCACGAGGAAGCGGAGGAATTCGGGACGGTCCAGCTCGCGCCAGAC
>JADGQU010000310.1 GCA_017881545.1 Gemmatimonadaceae bacterium | reverse complement strand
CTCGGTTGTCAGCAGGAAGCGGATAGCGGGCGGCGGGAAGCAGGCAGCAGCGTAGTTGTTAGACCCTCGTCCCAAGGAGGGGCCATGTCGACCGCGCTCACGGCCAGAGCCGCTTCAACCCCTCGTCGTACGATACGAGCTTCGGCGCCTTGTCCCCTCCGGGCGGACGATAGAAGAACATCGGCGTCCGCCGAGGGTAGTGCGCGATCAGCTGCGAGTTCGCCTCGGGTCCCATGTCGCGCACGATCATCGTGCCATCACCGGTGAGCTCGGGGAGATCGGTTTGCCAGAGAAATGGTGAGATGTCGATGATGCCGGCAGTGTCGGATACCACCTCGCGTAGACAGTCGCGCGACAGCTGCTGCCCCGGATTGACGCGGATCTTATCGTCCTCCGCGATCACCATTGTCGCGGGCCGGCTTCGACTGGCTGGATCGAAATCGGCTTCGGGCCGCGGTGTCATCCGCCCGTTTTTTTTCGCCGCGTACCAGTTCGCGAACTGCTGGAACTCACACGTCGGATTCTGTCTGTTGCCAATTTCGAGAGAATCGAGCCGGAGCCCATTCGCGATCAGCCGCATGGCGATTCTTCCCGACCACGCACCGTGAACGAAAATCAGCGAGGGCGTGGCGGTATGGGGCGGCTCGATTCGACTGCTCTCCATCCACGCTCCGCCATAGCTCTTGAGGCGGCTGGGAGCGAGATAGAAGACCCCTGCCGCCCACGCAAGGGCGAATGAGATGGTCAGCATCGCGCGTGGAGAGTAGTTGCCGAATTGTCGACGAGGAATCAGCCTCACTAGACCGACGGCAACGATCGCGGTGAGCAGCGCCCACGCTGGCGCAGCCTCGTTCAGCATTCGCGGGCCCATGAAGATGCCGTGATGCCAGTAAAAAACGTTCGCGACAACGGGGACGAGCGCCCAGAGCGCGATCAGCTGCTCACCCGTGGAAAACTTTCGCCTCAACATCAGAAACAATCCGACGAGAAGCACCGCCGGCAGCGGCGTCTCGAGCAGATAGAGGCTCAGAGACACCAGATCGGACGACGTATACGCCAGCGCCTCCGCGAGGCCGTAGTAATGCCCGAATGGGTCGCTGTGAAAACCCAAGCCGACCAACGGACCCTGCGCGGCCACGTACCCGAATCGGAGCGGGTTTCCAAAGAAGTGGCTGTTGTAGGCGCCGATCGCCACGATGAACGGCAACGCTCCGATTGTCGCGCCGACGCAGAGTCGAACCCAGCCGGCAATATCCTTGCGACGCTCGCCGCGGACGACGATCCAGATCGCCAGAACGATGAATCCCGCAACGATTGCCCCGAGCGGGCGAACGGTGAACGCAAATCCCAGCGCTGCTCCAGTGAGCAAAGGCCAGCGAAAGCGCTCGTCATCTTCGCTGCGCAGTGCGCAATACACCGCGACCGCTGTAGCAGCCGCGGCGGTGACATGATTCATGTACGCGCCGGCAAGCCCGATCAGGAACGGACTGAGCGCCAGCATGATTGTGCCGAGTCTGGCAACCACCGGATCGTCGCGCAGCAGCCGTTGGGCACTGAAGGCAGTGAACAGTACTGTGACTCCCACCAGCGTCGGGCCAACCAGGACCGGCACGCGAAGCAGGAATCCCAGGGCGAGCAGGACAACGTGCCCGGGCGGGTATTGCGATACCCAGCCATTGGGAGTGACCAGGGAGTTCTGGATCTGCCAGAATTCAGTGAAGCGGTCAGCCGGACCGCTCAAATGACCCGCAGCGACGAAGCGCGCGTGGAGCATCTGAGCCATCGCATCGATGAGCGTTGGTTTTCCGGCGAGGACAAAGTGCGAGAACACCGCGGTTATCGCGGCCGACAACAGGGCGAGTCCCCAGGCAAATCGCGTGAAAGGAATCGCGGTCAGCCGCCGCGCCGCGAGAGCGCACCATTCCTCGATCTTGTCCGCGTCGAGAAGCCGCGACAGCACCAGCGCGACCAGGACCACGATGAGGCTCCCGTATAGCAACATCGTGCGCGCCAGATCCGCCGACGTGATGACGCTTCGCAGCACGAGATCGGCGTCGGTTACAGGCAGCCGCCGATAGAGCGGAAACAGGACGAGGATGATGAGCGCCGCGCCCGCGACGCGCAGGGCATATGTGAGAGCGGCGGGGCCGGTGCCAGAAGCGGGTGTGCTTGACGTCATCATCACAAATTTACCTTTGCTCTAACTACGTTGCTCCTGCACCCACCCCCTTCCGTCGTCGCCGCGTCGCTGCATCTTTGTGACATGATCAAGCTGATCGACGTCTACAAATCCTTCGGATCCAAGAAAGTCCTCGAGGGATTCGATCTCGAGGTCAACGAGGGCGAGACCATGGCCCTCATCGGTTACTCGGGCACCGGCAAGTCGGTCGCGATCAAGCACATCGTCGGATTGCTCGAGCCCGACCGCGGAACAGTTTGGGTCGACGGCCAGGAAGTCCCCAAGCTCTCGCGCGTCGATCTGTACTCGCTCCGATCCCATATCGGCTACGTGTTTCAGTTCGCCGCGCTCTTCGACTCGCTCACTATTTGCGACAACGTAGCCATGGGATTGCGAAAAGAAGGGCGGCTCAGCGAGAAAGACATCATGAAGCGAGTCGGCGAAGCGCTGGATCTCGTGGATCTTCCCGGCGTGGAGGATAAGTTCCCCGCCGAGCTGTCGGGGGGAATGAGAAAGCGAGTGGGAATCGCCCGCGCGATCGCGCGTCAGCCCAAGTACATCCTGTACGATGAGCCGACCACCGGGCTCGACCCGGTCACCAGCGCGATCATCGACCAGCTCATGATCCGCATGCGGGAGAAGCTCGGCGTTACGAGCATCGTCGTCACCCACGACATGCGGAGCGCCTACACCGTTGCCTCGCGCATCGCGATGCTCTTCGAGGGAAAGGTCCGGCAGGTCGGAACGGTTGACGAGATCCAGCACACGCACGATCCCATCGTGCGACAATTCATCGAGGGCAAACCCGACCTCGACGCTGTGGACTCGGGGGTCTGATCGTGGCTTCGACCACGAATGGATCGACCCTGCCGACGCTTGTCGTTCACCTGGAGCGCGACCGCGCACGCGCGCTCGTCCGCTCCGCGTTTCCGCGCCGCAAGTGGAAGATCATCTCCACCCGCTCGGCCGACGAGCTCGAGGCCGTCTTTCGGAGGGTGCTGGTCGATGCCGCGCTCATTGATCTGGGCTCACCGGACGAGGACACATGGAAAGCCGCCGCGTTCGCCGCCGAATTTCCCAGCGCACCTTTTTTCGCGATTACGCCGCTGCGTCCGACGGATAGTCCGGCCGCCGCGCGCTGCGCAGGGCTCGGCTTCATCGATTTGATCGTCGAAGGAATCGACGAGAACTCGGCGCGCGATCTGGTGCATCCGCACGCCTTTTCCACGCGCTTCCGGCAGGCGTTGGGAGAGCCGCCACCCACGCTCGGCCTCACGACTCCGCTCCAGAAAAGCGCGTGGGAAGTAATCGTCGCGCATTCCGGCCGCCCGGTCACAACGAAGGAGCTGGCAAAGGCGGTGGGATTGAGCCGCGAGCATCTCAGCCGGAATTTCGCGAAACCGGGCGCGCCGAATCTCAAGCGTGTCATCGACCTCGTGCGATTGCTCGCGGCCGCGGAGCTGGCAAAAAACCCCGGTCACGACATCCGCGATATCGCCCGAATCCTCGACTTCGCCTCGTCATCCCACCTGGCCGTCACCGCGCAAAGGATCTTCGGCACCAGGCCCGCTTCACTCGCCCGACTCAGAACGACTGATCTCATCGATCGATTTGCCCAAGGGAGAACCCGCAGCAGGACGTAGGGGCTGGGATCGCGGCGCGATCTGGTCACACGAATACCAAGGCAGGGAGCTTCAAGCCTCGCAGCCTGCCTTGGTG